>JAWSUW010000099.1:10774-13667 GCA_033549245.1 Bacillota bacterium
GTTGCTTTATGGTATACGGGGAATTTATCGCTTCCATTTTTTTTGCTGGCCATATGTTGTAACCAATGTTCAATTCAAGAGCTAGAGGATACATAGCAGAAAACCACTCCAGCACGTTCTCGCCGGTTTCACCCAACCATAAAGGCAAGTTCATTTTCAACGACAATTCTACAAACTCTTCAAATGCCTGATAATCCGGGCTACAACCATAACGATGGAAATGAATTACCATATTGGGATCATACACCCGATCAAATACTTCAGTACTAGTCGACCAGTGGTGACCTTCAATAGAAAACATATGTTTATCATCGATTTTTCTTATTTCATAAATGACGTCCTCATAGAACTTAATCAATTGGGGCAACAAATA
This sequence comes from Bacillota bacterium, assembly GCA_033549245.1. Classification (GTDB taxonomy): domain Bacteria; phylum Bacillota; class Clostridia; order Peptostreptococcales; family Acidaminobacteraceae; genus Fusibacter_D. Next base: position 11,148 of record JAWSUW010000099.1, read on the forward strand.
ATCGAAATTCTCTATTTGCGAGTCACTTGGCCGAATGGGCTCGTTAAGAAGATCATATCCACCAACTATGAATCGATCTTTGTATCTTCTGGCTAATTCCTTCCAGAGTTCTATACACTGCTTATAGCTATGTTCATCGATAAATAGTCTGGGAATATCATCTATGCTGTCATCAATATTCGCACCAGTTTGTCCGCCCGGTGCTCCATGCATATCAATAAAAGCATAAAGTGAATATTTTTCACACCAATCCAAACATTGATCAATTAACTTGAAACCCGATTCAATAAATTTAATTTCCTCATCTTCTTCCATAAGTAAGCGCCAATGAATAGGAATACGTACAGAATTGTAACCTAATTCTGCCATATCTCTTATTTCCGCTTCTGTAATGTAATGACTTCTGAACTCTTCAAAAAAATGCTCCTTATAGGCCTTGCCTGTCAGTTCTTCAACTACCCTTTCAATTCGTCTTGGTCGATCAAAACGGCTGTTCCTAAACGACTTCCACATATAGCCTTCATTGAGGAACCAGTTTCCAAGTCCCCAGCCGGTCAGCAAAATTTCCTCACCAATTCCATTAACAATTGATGTCCCATTTGCCTTGAGATAGCCACATACCCGACTTTTACTCGTTTTATCTATTGGTTTCATCACTGATCACTCGCTTTCTTGTAAATTATTCATAGCTCCTCATTTACAATGATATCACAATTAGGATATTTACGAAATCGATTTCTTTGTCTGCTATATTTGGTCTTTCTTCGATTCTGCAAAAAATAAAGATCTCACAAAAATCATGAGATCTTTTACCGCCTTAAATGCCTCTTGGTGCGTGGCACGCACAGTAGTAATACATTCCACTTCCCAAAATCAAATTATTTATCTAATTGGGAAATAGAATTCATCAAAATTGAAAAACGATTAATGCCGTCATTATATTCAATTGCTTCTTAATAAAGGAATGCCTTCGGCATTCAATTCCCGTTCAGACATAATGGCAGTTTGAGCAAGGGGCTGGTCAGTACAGAGTTATTGCAGTTGCCGCCGCGTTGGTACGTGGTACCAACAGCTGTCATGACACTACAAGCATGCAAAGGATCATTTAAAAAACCTCTCCATCCAATGGTTATAATGGTAAGAGAGGTTATAATCCTTATTTCAATTTGTTTTAACAAACGCCCAATCAAGTATATTTGAAAAACCAATCACTTTAAAATCAAACACATAATTTATTTCTTTAAAATCTGACGCTTCAGATAGAATCCACTCTCCCGATTTATCCTTTTTCAAATCAGTGAACTGAAATTTGATATTCATAGTATAATTACCTTCCAATAAATAGTCTTCAAAGGTAGGATATTCATCCCAGAATTCAACTAAATAAATACTCGGCCTTACTGTACTTTTAACTTCTCTAACTTCTCCCATTTTTTCAATGTCCCACATGTCATATGGAACCGTCTCACCTATTAACTCTTGATCTGAGTAATATACAGAATGCCGTGATATCCCGCCGACATTTCCGATTACTAAATCCTCATTTTCACCAAGATAAGTAAGTGTCACCGGAAATTCAATAATTGTTTTTGTATTAAAAAAAGGTTTAACTTGATGAACAGTTAATCTATATCCATCTTTTTCATAATATAAGTCATAAACATCCATTGTATTCAGATTTTCATACTTGTTAATAAGAAATATACCTGTTAAAGATCCCACAAGGACTAAAATAAATATGATTATCGCGATTATTCTCATGATTTAATCCTAATTAGTAACTACGGAATCAATATCCAAATAGTCAATTACATTTGAAATTTTACTGAAATATTCTGCAGAGAACGTGATTAAACATACCATTAATAATAATGCAAATAACTTCTTCATAATAACTCCTTTTTAATAATATGATTTCGGAAACATCCTGATTCTCCTGTTATAAGTTTGCTTTTTATCTTGAATACAATACGATGATCCATTTAATGAATATTGTTGTAAGAGTATTTTGTAAATAACCCTAATGTCTTTTATGAACTTATTGGAATGTCAACACTTTATTAGACAATTTTCTTAAGGTGCAAATATTTGTAATCCACAGGAGTCATATACCCCAATGATGAATGTAGCCGATGATTGTTATACCAGTTAACATAGTCAAACAGTTCGATCTTTAAATGATCAATCGAATCAAATACTTCTTGATAAATGAATTCTTTTTTAAAGGTTTTGAAAGTCGCTTCTGCTACAGCATTGTCATAAGGGCAACCTTTTTGGCTTAAAGAACGTTTGATATCAAAGGTATCCAATAAACCGTCGATTGCATTATTCTTAAATTCGTTGCCGCGATCTGTATGGAAAATTTTGACTTTCGATAAGTCATGTTTAATAGAAGCAAACGCTTCATAAACAAGTCGTGCATCCTTGTTGGGACCAGCGCTGAACCCGATAATTTCACGATTAAAAAGATCCAGCATCAGACAAACATAATTCCATTTTCCATTGACGCGAGCATAAGTT
>JAWSUW010000100.1:0-13558 GCA_033549245.1 Bacillota bacterium
GCCATCAATACAGCCATATGGAAAGAATTCGAAGAGGGAAAAATCACTCAAAGCACATTGAAGGTGGAAAGATTCAAAAGACTGGCACAAGAGCTTGGCATCAACTTCGATCCACATCTTTTTTCTGACCGCTATATGTACCATCTTGCTGAAGCCTCATTTTTACTGGATGATGCAACCGCTTTACTTGAAAAGATTGATGGCAAATATGAACTTGTCATACTGACAAATGGTCTTGCTTATGTCCAGAATCGTAGAATCAAAAAATCTTCCATCGCAAAATATTTCAGTCACATTGTTATTTCTGAGGAAGTTGGAGTTGCCAAGCCAAATGCAGGAATTTTTGAACACACATTGACTTTGCTTGGTCATGTGGATAAAAGTGAAGTACTCATGATTGGTGATAGCTTGACTTCCGATATCAAAGGAGGCATCAACTTCGGTATTGATACATGTTGGTACAATCCGAAAAAAGTACACAACACATCACACCTAATACCCACTTATGAAATTAATGACCTGATGTCTTTGCTGACTATTCTTTGAAAATTGCACGTAAAAATAGAAGAGTGCAAAGCACTCTTCTATTTTTTTAAAAGCGCAAGCGCACTCTCCACTTGCATTAATATCCCCACTTTAAAACAGGATTCATCAACTGCGAACTTCGGATGATGCCCTTTATAGATGATTCCTTCTTTTTCGTTGCCACAGCCTATATTGTAAAAAGCACCAGAAGCTTTTTCCAGGAAAAAAGAAAAATCTTCCGCACCAAGACTTGGTGTTTTGGCAATATTGACTTTTTCATCCCCCAGGCATCGTCTTGCAGTCTCTTCAATTACTCTTACTACTGAGTCGTCATTCACAAGAGCTCTATAGCCTTCATTAAATGAGACAGTTCCTCTCCCACCCATTGCTTCACACGTTTTGACAACTATCTTCTCAATGGTTTTTTTGGACAATTTTCGGACATCTTCATCCAGTGTTCTCAGTGTCCCTTTCAATGATACGTGGTCGGCGATCACATTGCCTTTGACCCCGCCTTCAATTGTCCCAAGTGAAAGCACCACTGATTCTACAGGAGAAATCGTTCTGCTGACAAGAGTTTGAAGTGACGTGATCACATGAGCTGAAATGACGATGGCATCTATGGAATCATGTGGATAAGCTCCATGTCCAGCTTTGCCTTCAATTTCGATCCTAACCGTATCCGTTGAGGCATTCATTTTGTCGTATTTGAGTTCTATCATCCCCGATTCCAGTCTTGGAAATACATGGAGCCCGATGACATGATCTACTTTGGGGTTGTCCATACACCCCTCTTCAACCATACGCTTTGCGCCGCCAATGGTCTCCTCTGCCGGTTGGAAAAAAAGTTTTATGTTTCCAGAAAATTCATGTCGATGTCTATTCAAAACTTTTGAAACTCCAAGCAGAATTGATGTATGAGCATCGTGACCACACGCATGCATTTTACCATCATACTTTGATTTGAAAGATAAATCAGTCAGTTCATGAATCGGTAAAGCGTCCATATCGGCTCTTATTGCAACGGTTTTGCCCTCACCATTGCCTCTTATGATTCCCAGGACTCCCGTGTCTGCGATGCGGGTAAATTCAATGCCTTCCTTTGTCAGAAAATCCTCAACGATCTTTTGTGTTCTGAATTCCTCTTGTCCCAGTTCCGGATGAGCATGGATATCTCTTCTGATTTTTACGATTTCTGTATAAATGCCTTCAATCTCTTCCCTGAAATCCATAATCCCTCCGCTATATCATCTCGTTTAGAATCATATCGTCATATGATTGTCTTTTGACAATCAGCTTTGCTTTCTCGTCACTTATGACCACTACAGCCGGAATCCGGATTTTATTGTAATTGTTCGCCATGGAAAAGCCATAAGCACCTGTTGAAAAAACAGCCAGTAGATCTCCGGTTTCAGGTTTTGTGCATTTTAAATTTTTAATTAAAATGTCAGTGGATTCACAACATTTTCCGCTGATGTCCACAACTGCATTTTTTGGTTCATCAGCTTTATTGGCTATAGTGGCATCATATTTGGCACCATAGAGTCCAGGACGCATATTGTCAGTCATCCCTCCATCCACTGAAGCATAGGTCTTCACACCCGGAATTTCCTTGATGTTGCCTATTCGATAAAGCTGAATGCCAGCGTCTCCTATTATAAATCTACCAGGCTCCATGGATACGTGTGGACGGATCAAATTGTTATCACTGCAGAATTCATCCAATCTATTCATGATTGGATCTACAAAGTCGGATATACCAAGTGGATTATCCGATTCAGTGTATTTGATTCCAAATCCACCACCCATATTGAAATCTTTGATATCATAACCAAATTTCTGTTTTGTGGCCAGCATGAGCTCAAGGATCACCTCAAGTGCACTCAAATGAGATTTCGTGTCGAGCAGCTGTGATCCCACATGAAAGTGAAAGCCTAAAAATTCAAACGCCTTAGATTCGATGGCGTATTGAATCAGTGGATACAATATATCTTCATCAAGCGGAATTCCAAATTTGGAGTCCTTTCTTCCAGTGGTGATATATTCATGAGTATCACTTGTTACAGCAGGCGTTATTCTGAAAAGGATCTTAACTTTCTTACCGCTATCCATGCAGAGTTTTTCCAGATGATAGAGTTCTGACACATTATCGACGACAATGCGCTCCACTCCGTAATCAAGTGCCATCACAAGTTCTTCTTCAGATTTGTTGTTGCCATTGAATTCAATTCGACCTGGTGGAAATTTTGCTTTGATAGCAGTAAAGAGTTCACCGCCACTCACCACATCGATCCAAAAACCTTCTTCATCCAAAAGTTTACACATATAAAGCGTACAGAAAGCCTTGCAAGCGTAGGCAGCATGAGTGTTCGGATATTTGTTTAGAAACGATGTTCTGATTTCATTCAAATTTTCTTTGATTCGATGTTCTGAGTACACATATAATGGCGTACCGAATTCATCAGCAAGTTCAAGTGCGGACACACCATCCACAAATAACGTGTTATCATTAGTTTTTAACATATTGACCTCTTTCATCCTTTATAGTAAATCGTTTCTGATGTGGTCGATGCTTCCGCCTTTCAAATATACCCGGGGAACTCTCTGCATCAATCTCGATAAGATTTCATTTTTATTGGTACCCGCTTTTTGTGACAATTCATCTAAGGAAATGCCTTCTGGGCCAAAAATCAAAACTTCCTGTCCGACATGGACATTCTTAAGTTCAGTCACGTCCACCATGCACTGGTCCATACAAATCACACCTATTATTGGGCACTTTTGTCCACCAATCACAACTTCACCTTGGCCGGTCATGTTTCTGGGATAACCATCTGCATAACCGAATGGTAATGTCGCAATCAATGCTTTTTTCTTCGTTCGCCATTTATAGTCATAGCTGACACCCTCACCGGGTTCAATGGTTTTCAAATGCGAAATCCTGGTTTTGAATTTTGCGATTGTCTCAATCGGGAACTCTGGATATCTGTAGGATTTAGCACCAAAAAGTGCGGCTCCGATTCTGACCATATCCAGTCTAAAGTCAGGATAGGAGATTCCGGAGATGCTATCGCAGATGTGGTATTTGACAGTTTTATTGATATCCACTGTTTCAAGTTTGTTTTTTATGTCCAGTAAGAGTTCCAGTTGTTTTATGTCCTCTTCATAAGACGCTAGTGCCAGGTGGGAAAATACGCCAACCACTTCAATATTTGCATGTTTGAAAATACTTGAAATGGCTTCAATGTCTTCCCTGGATGTTTTGAAACCCAATCTGTTGAACCCCGTGTCCACCTTGATTTGAATCTTGTGAATCTTACCCTTATCATAAGCGATTTTTTGAATTTTTTCAGCTTGGTCCACAGTGAATACAGTTATTGAAATATCGTTTTCAATCGCTGTTTTGAGGAATCTGTCAGGTGTATGTCCCATCACCCAAATGGGCCAATTGGAATCTCTTTTTCTGAGTTCCATCGCCTCGAGCAAATTGGCCACTGCCAGAAAAGTCGCGCCACTTTCAATCAGAGTTGGTGCTATATCCACCGCTCCCATGCCGTAGCCATTTGCCTTGATCACAGCGCATAAGTCGACATGGTCACCAATATGTCGTCTGATTACATTAACATTCATAGAAAGCCGATCCAAATCAATTTCAAGATAGGTGTCTCTCAATAATTTTGAATCCCAATTGTCATCCATGACTCTACACCTCCTTGGTGATTTCTCGGTACACGACATTTCCGATTTTACTGAGCATGGATTCACCTGACAGGTTGGAAGGAAGTCCATCACTCATCACTGCAATTGAAATGTGTTTTCCATTAAACTCCAGTATTCCTGCGTCGTGTACCACACCATTTATTTCACCTGTTTTGTGAAGAAACTCCACTTCAACCGGATCGATTTCGCTCGTCGTTTTACCACAATCAGGACAGGTGTTAAGTGCTCCAATCATACTGCCGCAATTGCCACAGAGCTTCCAATCCCTATTGATTCTGTTGTTGATTTGTTGCTGTGACAATATCTTTTGTCCCAATTGTAACGCCACTGGATCCAAATGTCCACTTTTTGTGAAGTGACCCAGGATTGAAACCATGTCTCGTGCTGTGGTTTTACTGAAGGTATTTGTTCCAGAAATCATCAATTTTCTGGCGAGATTGGTGTTATTTATGTTGAGATCCTTCAAAAGTGAATTGACGCTCTCTATACCAAATCGTTCAATTAAGATGTTGGTGGCAGTATTGTCGCTGATGCAGATCATGAGTTTCAACAGTTCAAGGAGATTATAGGTCGAACCTGATTCCATCAGATACAAAATGCCGCTCCCGCCAACTTTCTCTGCCTCAGTGAGTTCAATCCGCTCTTCCAGGTCTATCTCGTCATTTTGCCATAGGGTCAGTACGGTCAATAGAATCGGGACTTTTATGAGACTTGCAGCATGATAACTCCGATCAGGTGCGATAGACACAAGAGTTTCATTGTCACGCTCCACTACAACTGAAAAGTTGCCTTCTTCGCTATTTATTATATTCTCGATTTCCACAGCAAGATTATTCATTATTTTCCCCTTTGTAAGGTGATTCTGTAAACTCAATCGTCCCCAGATCCGCATCTATTTTCACATGCACACCAAGTGGAAGCATCAACTGCGGAGTATTGTGACCGGCATAAAGATTTGTAATGGTCGGTTTTCTCCAAGGGCGTATCACCTCTTCAAATATTTCCTCAAGTGATAGATCCTTACCTCCATAAGATTTCTTTTCTTCTTGAACACAATCTGTCCACGTCCCCAGTATAATTCCTGTGCAGTCCTTGAATTTACCTGCAAGTGCAAGTGCGGTAAGCATTCGGTCCACAACATAAGCTGATTCATGCACTTCCTCGATGAAAAGTACTTTTCCTTTGGTGTCGATTTCATAAGGCGACCCCAAAGTAGAGATCATAAGTGATAAATTACCTCCGACAAGTGGACCTTCCGCTTTGCCTCCCACCAGTTTGCCGAGAGGAAATTCCTTTGGATTTTCAACTACGCCCAAGGGTGTTGTGCCAAAAATATTGGCATGATAAGACTCATAAGTGAATGTGTCGAATTTCACTTGTTCTTCATTATATTGATACATATCGGATAACGCCATAGGTCCGTGGAATGTGACTAATCCACATTTGTTTTGGAACGCCATATGTAGAGCAGTAATATCACTGTATCCGACAAATACTTTTGGATTATGCGAGATGATACCGTAATCGATTTTGTCGAGTAGTCTGGTGGCGCCTGAGCCACCCTTCAAACAAATGATGCCTTTTATGGTAGTGTCGCCGAATGCGTCGTGAATATCTTTCAGTCTTATGTCGTCTGTCCCCGCCAAATGGCCATGATGTGAAAAACACGATGGATAATATACAGGCTCAAGACCAAGTGCGCGCAGTCCTTTTTCCGATCGCCTTACCTTGTCAGGGTCCGCTGGTGTCGATGGTGCGATTATGGCTACTTTGTCCCCTTTTTTCAGTTGTTCTGGTTTTACCATGTTAACCTCCACTAAAACTTCTCTATGTTATTTTCTGCAATAAATATGCCAAGTGTCAAATTCGTATGTTATAATCTAAGCAAATTGGTACAAAGGAGTAGATGATGCCAGATCTTTATTATGAAAGTATTTTAGATGTAGTTGAAGAAGGCCTAGTGGTCATCGATATGTCAGGTAAAATCAAAACATATAATAGAAGAGCCAAAGAAATCACAGGTATTTTGCTCAGCCATTCAAAGCCTCATGAAAGCGGTCAACTTGAAAGAGGAGATCTAGTCATAATCGCAGACAACCGTCTTGGATATGATGATGGTGGTCTGAGTTCAGGTGATCTTAAAAAGATCGGAATTGATGACAATGACATCGCCCAAGGAGAGGCTTTTGTGGCGATTGGATTATATGACACACCCAAAATCAAAGGCGTTCATAAAAATTGGCGCAACAGGGCTGGCAATGACCGCCTGATTTTTCAGACACAATTTGACAACCGATTGATTGAAGTTGAAATTGATATCGTGAAGAAAACCATAGACATCAAAGTCGATGGCGATTCCCATAAAATGAGGTATTCCCTGGCCATCGGGCATATGGTAGCCTATTCACACCAGCACAATGATGTGAAATTTTATCAAGCCAGAGGATACAGCATAAGAAATGAGACTGTAGCAGAGTTGCTTGAAGGCAAACCCTTCAAAGCCAAAGGCAATTACGAGGAGACCATTGATGTCATCGACATGCCCATCGGTAAAGTTTTTGATAGTCCGACGCTCCTCAGCAGAATTGAAACCTGTATCGCCGGAGAAAACGATTATTTTATCAATGAATATTATGAGATCCATAAAAGGCCTACCGTTTGTTCGTTGATGCCGCTGAAAGGCAACAAGGAAGTGCTATTGAAACTCATTGATGTATCCAACATCGAGGCATTGATCACCGAACGCAATCGTATGATTGTAACAATGGAGAAAACCAACAAATCACTGGATGTTACATCTGATCCGAAAACCGATTGGATTTCAGACGGCATCATTGGTTACAGCAGTGCTATGCAACGGATCAAATACTTGGCACAGCGCGCCGCAATGACGAAAAGCACAGTTTTGATCACAGGTGAAAGCGGTACTGGAAAGACATTCATAGCAAGGGAAATCCACAATCTGATGTTCAAGAATTCTGAGCGTCCATTCATCAGTGTCAATTGTACTGCAATCCCTCAAAACCTGTTTGAAAGTGAGCTGTTCGGATATAACAAAGGCGCTTTTACTGGCGCTGAGAAAAGCGGTAAACCGGGCTTTTTTGAGTTGGCGGAGAATGGCACATTGTTTCTCGATGAAATTGGTGAGTTGCCACTTGAAATGCAGGTGAAATTACTTCATGTCCTTCAAAGCAAGAAATTCTACAAAGTTGGAGCTACAACACCTACAAGTGTCAATGTGAGGATAATCGCCGCAACCAATAAGGATTTGGCCGAAGAGATTCAAAAGAAGAACTTCAGAGAAGACCTCTATTATAGAATCAATGGGTTTCCAATTGAAATTCCTCCACTTCGTAAAAGAAAGTCAGATCTGTTCCCACTGATCAACAATGCAGTCGAAAAACTTACCAAAGATTTTGATGGCGCAAGAAAGCTTCTGTCGGGGGAAGCCCTTGATCTATTGCTTCAATACGACTGGCCTGGAAACATCCGTGAACTCGAAAACACCATCGAACTCGCGTACAATATGTCAGATGGCGCATGGATCAGGGAAGAAGATCTGAACTTGCCGATCAAACCCAGAGCCTCCATGAATCTAAGGGAACATCTGGATTTTGTGGAACGTGAATATATCTTGGAAAAATTAAACGAAGTCCAATATGATGTAAAAAAAGCGATTCATTGTCTAAGTATCTCCAAATCAGTCTTCTATGAGAAAATTAAAAAACATAAAATCATACTGAATCGTCAACACGAGTCCTGAATTCAGGAAAACAAGTCCGGAAATCCGGACTTGTTTTGTTTTTTGTACAAGCGAATCGCTCTATTCAGAATATTTTGAATTTGGCACGAGAATTGCAGAAATATAAGTAAGCCATAGAGAAACCTAGGGGGGTTTCCAGGATACTATTTAAGGAGGTTTCACATATGAAACGAATTTTGTCGCTTGCATTGGTATTGGTGTTGATTCTGACGGCATTTACCGGTTGTGCCAACAACTCGACTGATGAACCCGATCAGTCTGCTGTCACACCATCGCCTTCCAACAATGATACTACTCCAACTGAACCACCTGCAGCTGAACAAGTTTACAACACTATCTATTCAGGTGAACTTACAACACTCAATTATTTGATCACAGCTTCAGAAAATGAATTTGCGATCGCCAGTAATCTTGTGGATTCATTGATTGATTACGATCAATACGGTGTGGCTCAACCCGCACTTGCCGAATCCTGGACTGTATCTGATGACAAGACCGTTTGGACTTTCAAGATCAGAGAAGGTGTCAAATGGTATACATTTGACGGCGAGGAATATGCAGAAGTCACCGCTCAGGACTGGGTGGATGCAATGGCTTATATCTTAAATCCTGACAACAGTTCTGCAACAGCTCAAATCGCATATGGCGTACTTAAGAACGCAGAGGCATTCTACAATGGTGAAATTACTGATTTTGCCGAAGTTGGTGTCAAAGCCCTTGATCCGTACACACTGGAATACACTTTGGAAAGACCTACCCCTTATTTCCTTTCCATGTTGAACTATGTGACATTCTTCCCGGTTAATGGTCAGTTCCTTGCTGATTCAGAGCATCGTTTTGGAACTCACAATTCTACACTTCTTTATAATGGCGCATACATTCTCGAAACATATGAGCCACAATCAAGAAGAATTCTTGTCAAGAATCAAAATTATTGGGATGCATCAAAAATCTATATCGAAAAAATCAATTACAGATACAACAAAGAAGCCAGTGCAGTTGCACAAGAGCTTTACCTCAGAGGTGAAGTTTCAGATCTTACCATTTCTTCAGCCATGTTGGATGAATGGATGAACGATCCTGCGAAAAAAGCACTTGTACGTCCAGGTCGCCCTAGCTTCTATACATTCTTCTTCACACTCAACTTCAACCCTAACTACAGTGAAGAATACGGACCGGACAACTGGAAAGTCGCAGTCAACAATCTGAATTTCAGAAAATCTTTGTTTCACGGTCTCAATAGAACCGCTGCAATGCTTACACATGAACCTTTTGATCCACAAAACAGAATGCTCAATACCATCACACCATTCAACTTTGTTGGTGCGACAGATGGCGACTTCACTGAGCTTCCTGGACTTGAAAAATTCACAAGCACAGAATCATTTAACGCAGATCTCGCAAATGATTTCAAAGCAAAAGCAATGTCTGAACTAGAAGGCAAAGTGACATTCCCTGTTAAAGTCGTTGTGCCTTATAACACAGGTTCAAGCGCAAATGCAGATAGAGCACAAGTTCTTGAGCAACAACTTGAAACATTGTTAGGCAAAGAATACATCGATGTGGTCATATTGCCTTATCCTCCAACAGGATACCTCAATGAAACACGTCGTGCAGGAAACTACTCGCTTCAAGAAGTCAACTGGGGACCAGACTACGCCGACCCTCAAACTTACACAGATCCATTCAAAAGAGGCGGTAACTACAACTTCCCAGAGTACACAACAGAAGTTGACGGAAATGGTCAGAATAAGTTTGATGTCTATGAATCCATGATCGAGACTGCAAAAGCTGAAGTCCTTGATAATGACTTAAGATACAATTTGTTTGCAGAAGCAGAAGGCTACATGATTGAAAACGCATGGGTAATTCCATTCGCAACTGGTGGCGGTGGTTACGTCTCCTCAAAACTCAATCCATTTGATGGTCCTTTCTCTCCATTTGGCGTGGCCGGTTTGAGATGGAAAGGTCAGAAAGTTATGGATCAACCAATGAGTACTGAACTATATTATGAATTAAGAGAAGAATGGGAGCAAAATCGAGAATTAGCGCTTAAGAATGCTAAAGAGTATTAATCCTCCAGCAAGATAGCCCGATTCACTGGGCTATCTTGCTCCATTTTATGACATAAGGAGACATATCTATGATCAAATACACTCTTAAACGCTCTTTACAATCCCTGGGAACACTTTTCATCGTCATTACCGTTGTCTTTCTTTTGATGAGACTTATGCCTGAAGAAGGTTATTTTGGTTCCGGTTTTGAAAAACTAGATGAAGTTCAAAAAGAAGCGATTCTGAAAAATATGGGCTTAAGAGACCCATTAGTCATACAACTCAAAAATTTTTACATCAAGTTGGCCAAATTTGATTTTGGGACTTCTACCACTTACAGACCCAACGTCTCAGTCAATGAGATCATCAAGGATAAAATTCCCTACTCCCTATGGCTTGGACTTTCCAGCGTCTTCATCTCTATGATTGTTGGTATAGCCTCGGGCATAATGATGGCCAGGAACAAAAATGGTCCTCTCGACAAATTGGGTACACTTTACATCGTCATTATCAATGCTGTTCCTGCGGCAGTCTATTATCTATTCCTACAGCTTTATTTGACCAAATTTCTCAACTTGCCTATCCTTTTTGACGTGGATCGACCTGTAAGCTGGATCTTACCCATCATCTCGATGTCACTGGGATCCATAGCCGCTTACGCCATGTGGATGAGAAGATACATGGTCGACGAACTCAACAAAGATTACATCAAGCTCGCTAGAGCAAAAGGTATGAAGAGCAAGAACATCATGACCAGTCATGTTATGAGAAACGCACTCGTTCCAATGGTGCAGTACTTTCCAGCATCAATTCTCATGGCGATCGGTGGCTCACTTTATATCGAATCACTTTATTCCATTCCAGGAATGGGTGGTCTACTTGTAGATTCGATTCAAAGACAGGACAATGCTTTGGTCCAAGCCTTGGTTTTGATATTTTCAACCATCAGTATATTTGGACTCTTAATGGGTGACATACTTATGGCACTGGTGGATCCACGTATTAAATTCGGTAACTCAGGAGGCGGAAGATGAAGCTAAAAAACCACGACAGATTAACAGAGCATATAGCCGATAATCTTTTCGAATTCGCAAACGTTGAGAATGATAAATCAGAAATTGCCGGTTACTCCAATTATTCCTATTGGCGCTCTACTGTCCAAGTTTTTCTTAAAAACAAAACTGCTGTAGTATTCCTCGGAGTCATCGTCATACTGCTTTTATTTACATTGATTCAACCCTTTTTGCCTGGCCAAAAGGATCCAACATTCATTCACATCAATCCTGAGACTTTCATGCAGTTTAGAAACGTCAAACCTGGATCAGAATTCTGGTTTGGAACAAATGCCATAGGTCAAGACCTTTGGGCTAGAATCTGGAGTGGAACGAGAACTTCACTATTGATCGGTTTTGCAGTAGGACTTTTCGAAGTGGTCATAGGCATAATCATCGGAACGCTTTGGGGTTATGTGAAAAAACTTGATAGAATCATTACAGAAATCTACAATGTTTGGAACAATATCCCTACTACGGTGGTTCTCATTCTATTGACCTACATTTTCAGACCTAGTCTTTCCACTTTGATCTTCGCAATGGCTATAACAGGTTGGCTTTCCATGGCTAGACTTGTCAGAAACCTTGTTACAATAATCCGTGACAGAGAGTACAATATGGCATCCAGATGTCTTGGAACACCAACTTATCGTATCCTGACAAAAAATATGCTGCCATATCTCGTATCAGTCATCATGCTTAGAGTTGCTCTCGCTATACCAATGGCAATCGGAGCTGAAGTCTTCCTAACCTATATTGGTCTTGGACTTCCAGTGCAGATTCCTTCTCTAGGCAATCTTGTCAATGAAGGCCGAGTCCTTATGATGAGTGAATCTTTACGTTATCAGCTATTCTTCCCTGCAATCGTCATTTCAATGATAACAATTTCTTTTTACGTGATGGGAAATGCATTTGCAGATGCCGCCGATCCGAAAAATCACGTATAGGAGGCCACTATGAATACTATAGATAGAACACTTGAACCCATACTCGAACTCAAGGACCTCGTCATCAAATTCAATTTGAGAGGAAAGACACTAACTGCGATAAGAAGTGCGTCACTTGAACTTTACAAGGGCGAAAGCTTGGCAATCGTAGGCGAATCCGGTTCGGGAAAATCAGTGCTCACGAAATCATGCATGGGTCTTTTAGACGCAAACGGATGGGTTGACTCCGGGGAAATCATTTACAAAGGAAACAACATCTCAACTTACAAAGTCGAAAAAGATTGGCTGAAGATCAGGGGTAAAGAGATTGCCATGGTATTCCAAGATCCGATGACCTCACTCAATCCACTTAAGACCATAGGTAAACAGGTTCAAGAAACCCTTGAGCTTCATCAGAAGTACTTGAACAAAGAAGATGCCAAAAAAGCCACCTATGACCTTTTAACCAGTGTGGGCATCGATAATCCAGTAAAAAGATACAAACAATATCCCCATGAATTTTCCGGTGGAATGAGACAGAGAATTGTAATCGCAATCGCCGTCGCATGCAGACCCGAAATTCTCATTTGCGATGAACCAACTACAGCACTTGATGTGACCATCCAAGCTCAGATCATAGAACTTCTGGAAAGCCTCCAGCGTGTTTATGAACTTACAATTGTCTACATCACACACGATCTCGGCGTTGTCGCTCACGTCGCTGACAGAGTTGCTGTCATGTACGCTGGAGAAATTGTTGAGGTCGGTACTGCTGACGAGATCTTTTATGAACCTATTCACCCTTATACCAATGCACTTTTAAGCTCATTGCCTCAACTTGGCGTTAAAGGTGAGGATCTTAGTGCCATAAAGGGCACGCCTCCAAATTTATTCAAAACGATTAAGGGAGACGCTTTCGCACCCAGAAATCCAAATGCACTTAAGGTGGATTTCCTGCATGAGCCACCTATGGTTCAGGTCTCTCCTACCCACAAAGCCAAAACATGGTTACTTGACCCTCGTGCACCAAAGGTGCCAATCTCGGAGAATGTCATCAGACTTAAAAACGAATGGGGGTCAAACGAATGAATGAAAGAAAAAAACTTCTCGAAGTCAAAAATATAAGTGTCGTTTTCGGGAGCAGGAAAAAGGCTTTCACGGCCGTAGACGATGTCAGTTTCGATATTTATGAAGGGGAAACCTTTGGATTGGTGGGAGAATCCGGTTCCGGAAAGACAACCATCGGGAGAGCAATTATAAGAATCAATGCGATTACTTCCGGTGAAATCACTTTTGAGGGTGAGCGCATCAGTGGTAAGATTGATAAAAAGAAGGACAAAAAAGTCGTCCAAGATATTCAAATGATTTTTCAAGATCCCATGTCATCTCTGAACGAACGGGCTAAAGTGGATTATATCATCTCTGAAGGTTTATACAATCTCAGAAACTACGCAAATGATGCTGAGCGAAAGAAAATTGTCGATGATGCATTATTGGAAGTTGGTCTTTTGCCTGAGT
>JAWSUW010000101.1:0-13467 GCA_033549245.1 Bacillota bacterium
ATGTGTTGCTCTAGTGATGCTTCAAGGGGTTTTCCAATGATCAGGTCCAGAATCCACTCTTCAAAAAACAATCCAAATTCAATCAATTGCTGATGATTATGGGTCAAAGCAGTCTGTTCTTTTATGAATTTAGGCAAATCCTTATCATCAAAATGGTAGAAAAGAAGTGGGGCAATTCGAGCTATGCCACCGAGTTCATCGGAAGATGAACCCAGATTATTGACAGGATCAAGCACTTGCAATGATTCTTTTGTGGCATGATCCAAATAACCCTCGTATTTGTTCATATAGGTTAACCAATGTGTCTTGAAAACATGGATGTCAAAACCTTTGTTGGAAGCGATACTTTTGAGTAAAAGTAGGCTCTGATCACCATAATGGGTAAAATCTCCTTTGTGCTTGCCGCTGTGGAAAAGGTTTTTTGCAGGATCAGTGTAATGTTCAACCTCAGTGGCTTCGATTTTCAATTTCTCAGTGTCGTATATCCAGTGGGTGCCAAGGGCGAACGCATCACCAATAAAGGCGCCATATAACATACCTTTCAAGCGTTCCATAAAATCCCTCCTCTTGTGTTACTTGATAAATTCAACTTTGTTAAGTTCTGTTTCGGAATATCTTGCCATTGTATAAAGCGCGTCTGACAATCTATTGACATATTTGACGAGATCACTTCTGATCGGTGCATCCTCAGCAAGTTTGAGGATGCGTCTTTCTGCACGTCTACATACTGTTCGTGACACATGAAGCGCAGCACTGAAATGGTTGCTTCCAGGTATGATGAACTGGAAGACCTCATCGCGGTTCATCAAATCAAGATAATGATCGATGATGTTCTCTAACCATACGGTATTTTCCTCACCAACTTTCTCCGGAAAACTTTCACCATCTTGAGTTGCAAGTTCACCTGCTACATTGAAAAGTGACCTTTGGATCTTAAAAAGAATGTTTTTGATTTCCTCATCCGTGCAATAATTTCTTGCTAGACCAATGGATGAATTCAGTTCATCAATTGTACCGTAGCTTTCCACTCTTACTGAATCTTTTGGGACTCTTGTCCCGTCGTATAAACTGGTTGTGCCCTTGTCTCCTGTTTTGGTGTATATTTTCATCATAATAATGGCCTCCATTTATGTTTGTTATGATTTATTGTTACCCGAAATTCCATAAAAACACTCTG
This sequence comes from Bacillota bacterium, assembly GCA_033549245.1. Classification (GTDB taxonomy): domain Bacteria; phylum Bacillota; class Clostridia; order Peptostreptococcales; family Acidaminobacteraceae; genus Fusibacter_D. The sequence goes on from JAWSUW010000101.1 coordinate 1,178, forward strand.
AATTCAAAAAAGAAATTATGAAAGTTTTTTCAGAAATGTTATAATGGCATTATAGCATTTAGTAATCTGATATGATGGGGGAGAATGGCGTGGAACATTACAAGTGTACAGTATGTGGTTATGTGTATAAACCGGAACGCGGCGATTGGATGCATGACATACCGAAAAACACCTCTTTCGAGGATTTGCCTGACGACTGGAAGTGTCCGACGTGCAATCAACCCAAAATGGCGTTTGAACCACTAATTCAGAACCAAGGGAGGTCAATATGATTCATAAAAGTGAAACCATTACAGACTATTTGGAAGCAAATTTTGATTTGAACCGCATTAAGACGTTACCTATAACTGATAAGTTTAGACTGATCAATTATATCAAGTTGGTGAGTTCAGCCAGTGTCATAGCAAAAAACTACGATCTTGAAGCTATTCAAAATAGTGAATACTATAACATGGATTGCACGTTTCAACTTTTTATTTCATTGTTGACTTCAGGTGTACCTTCAGACGTGCTTTCAGATATCATTGAGTCTTACTGTAGGAACTTTGAAAACAGTGACATATATTATGCAAAATTGCTAATGCTCGGTGCCGGTACACTTATGATCCAAAATGGAGTTGATCGGGATTCAATCATCAGCTACTTGATCATTTTGCTTGGGGATGATTTTTTAAGAAACAACTTCACAAGAATTTATGCTGAAAAAGATATTTTAAATATTACCGATGAAAACATGATCGATATCAAATATAAGACTTATGATTATACTTACAGAGATATGAAGTACGATATGCTTGCCATATTAAAGGCTAGGCATGAATTCGGTTACGAAAAAGCTAAATCAATCATTTTCGAGCATTATGGGAACAAGAATCTGAAGTTCTATTTCACTCTACTCGATCTGAAAGACAAATTTGTCTCAGATTATATCTACAATAAACTGATGGTGGATTCACCGAAGATGGACCGTTTTCTCATGACTGCATCTAGATGTATCTTATCGGAATATAGTGTACTTGAAACTCACTACTTGCTGAATGCAATCATTGGAAAATACACTGAGTTTGATCAGCCATATGAAGAGGTCATGAAAGACGTTCATGCTAGAGAGCATGAAATCCTTAAGTCGATATAAAAATAAGAGTGGTACATCAGCTTCGCTTCCAGATAATTAAGTGCAGATAATTTCCTCAGTTCCATCTCGAGATATCAACTGAGACGCTAATAAGTTTCCTCCGGAAACTTACCTACGCGAAAAACAAGAGTGGTACATCAGCTTCGCTGATGTACCACTCTTGTTTTTATATTAAATTCAATTGTTTAATTCTACTGTTGACCGGGATTGCGACCATCGTGACCACAATCGCCTTTACGATGTCGAGTGGTATATAGGGTAGGGTTCCGATCCAAAGTGCCTTCTCAATGCCCAGTCCTGTGACCAGTGCGAGCTGGAGTGTCCCTGGAATATAGATGCTAAAAATGCCAAGTGTCATGGCTATGGCGTATTTGGTGACCGTTTTACCATTATACACATGTGTGAACCAACCGACTACAAATGCCGCAAGAATGAATCCGATGATGTAACCTCCTGTAGGTCCTACAATTATTCCGAATCCGCCATTGCCTCCCGCAAAAACCGGAAGCCCCATTGCTCCGAGAAATACATAGACCAATTGAGAAAGAAATCCAAGTTTGGGACCTAAAAGCGCTCCTGCTAGGAGAACGCCTATGACCTGAAACGTGATCGGTACAGGTGAAAAAGGTAGTGGAATAGGTGGCAACCATGAGAGGACTACAGTAATGGCAGCGAACATGGCGACAAGTGTCAATTCTTTAGTTTTCATAAATTTATAGGCTCCTTTGGATTTTCTATTTGTAGTATAATGGGAACAATCGCCATTGTCAACCCAAAAGTAAACAATGGTTAACAATGGCGATAAAATTATTATACTGTGATTGAATTAACCAAAAATAGGATATATATATCATGATAAATAATAGAGGGGGTGCAGTATGGATAGGCTATATCATCAAACCATGGTCATAATCAAACCCGATGCGGTAAAGCGTGGTCTCGTTGGTGAAATCATAGGTAGATATGAACAAAAGGGACTGACAATCGATAAAATGAAATATCTAAAACCGTCAGTTGAAATATTGAGTGAACATTATTCAGAACATATCCAACAACCCTTTTTCAATAAGCTAATTGAGTTTATGAGCTCTGGTGAAGTGGTGGTTATGGTACTTGTTGGTGTGGATGCAGTGGATGTTGTGAGGTCCATCAACGGTGCGACGCATTATAAAGATGCTCTTCCGGGAACAATAAGGGGAACTTATGCTCTTGATATCACAGAAAACCTGGTTCATGGATCGGACAGTAGTGAAAGTGCAAAACGTGAGATTGAAATTTGGTTTCGAAGTGAGGCAATCCTATGAGCACAAAATTATTACAATGGTTCAAAAACAATGGAGCGATTTTATTGATTTTGTCTGCATTTCATATCATTCCCATTCTTTATTCCATTGTCACTGGAGAAACGATGAAAATCATAAACGGTCACTTGTGGAGTTTTCTGGTTACCATACTTGTTGGATCGATATTTTTTTTCATCGGCAGGAAAGCACAAATGAATGCCAGGCGACCTATTGGCATGGTAACCGCTGCGAGTGCACTGGTACTGCTTGTAATTTGCGGTGCGATGACATATGTCCTTACGATGGAGACAAGTATCGTTGATGCTTTATTTGAGTCGGCGAGCGGTTTTACAACGACTGGGATATCCATATTCAACCAAGTTCCTGAAATGCCAAAATCACTGCTTTTATGGCGTTCCATGACCCAGTGGATGGGTGGACTATTTGCTCTTGTATTCTTCATCATGGTCACTTTTAGAAATGAGGACCAACTTTGGAGAGGTTATTCGACAGTACTGAACCATGTGAAACTGCCAAGACATATCTCGAATATATATAAAGGTATTGTCATATTCGTCGGTCTGTTTTCTGTTTTCACAATATTGCAGACTACCCTTTTGGCTTTGTCGGGCGTGCCTTTTTTTGAAGCGGTCACCCACAGCATGAACACTATCTCCACAGGCGGCTTCACTAATTTCGATGAAGGTGGGCTTGGTATTTTAAGGGGAGAGAATCTACTGGTAGATTATATAACCGTCGTTTTTATGTTCCTTGGTGGCATGAGTTACTTTTTTCATGCCAGATACGTACTGGGTGACGTCAAGGGGGCTCTTAAAAGCACGACATTTTATAACTACATCAAATTGATTGGAATTTTGTTTGTTGCTTTTATGGCAATGACATATTTAGATGGTCAATTGACAAGAGACAGTTTTTTCAACACACTTTTCATGTCGGTATCAGCGGTTTCAACAACCGGTTATGGACTTAAGGCATCGGATTTGAGCATTTTCACCAATGGCATGGTGATTGTACTGATTCCTATTATGCTTATAGGGGGCTCCATGGGTTCTCCTGCAGGTGGTATAAAAGTGAACAGAATCACTTTGGTGATCAGGACTCTAAGAAGTGAATTCAATAAACTGATTGCTCCGAAACAGGCTGTGATTCCAGTCCAATACGATATGAAAATTGTCGACAAGGATCTGCTTGTACGAATATCAGTGTTGATCACAGCATGGCTGGGCACTTTGTTCGTCGGGTCATTGATTCTCTCGCTTTCTACAAACCTGGAGTTATCTGATTTGTTTGTCTTAGCAACGAGTGCAATAGGCAATTCAGGTGTTATGCCTATCACATCAGAGGCGCTTTCGGATCTCAGTGTGACCGGCAAGTTGACACTGAGCGCCATGATGATTGCTGGAAGGGTTGAAATCATACCGATTTTATTATTGTTTAATTTTAAGATATTTAGCAAGCGGGGAGGGTCCAAATGAAAATTATTATTGCGGGCGGAGGAATCATCGGTAATAACATGGTGGCACATTTAACACAAAATTATGATGTGACTGTAATCGATAAGGACTTGAAAAATTGTGAAGAAATATACACTCAATTTTCAGCTACGGCAATCCACGGCGATCCAAAAGAAATCAGGAATCTGAAAGAAGCAGGAATTGAAAATGCAGATTATTGTATAGCGGTTGCTGATAATGATTCCGACAATCTTACAATTGCCATTTTAGCCAAAGGTTATAATGTACCTTATATTTTCGTAAAAATGAATGATCCTGAATATGAGACCGCTTTCAAGCTCGCCGGTGCCAATAATATCGCTTCCAGTGTCTCAATGTTGGTCAACAAATTCGTTCTAGATATTGAAAGACCAGAAATCAGAAGAGTGGCATCATTTGGCGATGGCAAAGCAGAAATTTCAATCGTTGAACTTCCAGTGGACAGTATGCATATTGGAAAGAATATCGCTACAATCGGTAAGGATATCCGTTTTCCTGAAGACTGCATCATTGCAGGCATATATGACACAAAACTCGAGGAGTTGATCATCCCTAGGGGGCACAGAACAATAGAATCCGGAAATCAACTTTTCCTAGTGGGATCTTCTGAATCGGTAGAGCGTGCGTATCATTATTTTTCTCAAAAGAAGTAATTGAATAATGAATATTGTATACTTTTGTTTGGAGGTTGAACCATCAGGTCAAACGTGGTACGTTATTTGTGGAGACGTCTGAGTCAATGACGCCAATACAATTAGGGGGCAAATTTATGGAACATCTTTTTTCTGAACGCGTTAAAAAATTAAAGGCATCTGAAATTAGAGAGATACTTAAATTAACACAGAGGCCTGAGATTATTTCTTTTGCGGGTGGTTTGCCGGCACCGGAAATGTTTCCTGTCGAAGCCTATAAACAAATGGCCATCAAGGTTTTGGATGAGATGGGAATGGAAGCGCTTCAATACAGTACCACAGAGGGTTATGATCCACTAAGGGAGAAGATAGCGACACGTATGGGAAACTGTGGCATTTCAGCAGAAAAGCAGGATATACTCATCACAAATGGTTCTCAACAAGGTCTTGATTTTACGGGTAAGATTTTTATCAATCCAGGAGATTATGTCCTTTGTGAAAGTCCAAGTTATTTGGGTGCAATCAATGCATTTAGAGCCTATGAATGCGAGTTCCAAGAAGTTGAAACAGATTCAGACGGCATGGTGATGGAGAGTCTTGAATGGGCAATCCAAGAACATCCCAAAGCAAAATTCATCTATGTGATTCCTGATTTTCAGAATCCATCTGGAAGAACTTGGTCCAAAGAGCGTCGAATAAAGCTCGTTGAAATTGCGAACCGATACAATTTGGTGATCATTGAAGATAATCCTTATGGTGAACTAAGATATGAAGGCGAAGCGATACCAGCCATCAAGTCTTTTGATACAGAAGGTAGAGTGGTCTATTTAGGAACCTTTTCCAAGACATTTTCACCCGGTCTGAGAATCGGATGGGTATGTGCGTCACCATTATTATTGAATAAATACATCACTGTAAAGCAAGGGGCGGATCTTCAGGCGAGTTCAATCAGCCAGAGAGAGCTCAATGCATATCTTGAAAACTACGATTTTGATGCTCATATAGAATCGATCATCAATACCTATAAAAAAAGAAGAGATCTGATGTTGTCAGAAATGGACAAGACTTTTCCAAAAGCTGCGGTTTATGAGATTCCAAAGGGCGGACTTTTTGCTTGGGTGATGTTGCCTGAGGAAATTGATGCAAAAGAAATCATGGTCACTGCAGTGGAGAATAAAGTGGCATTTGTACCTGGAGGGTCCTTTTTCCCGAATGGGGGCAAAGAAAATTCCATGCGACTCAATTTTTCAAACATGCCAGAAGAAAAAATAATTGAAGGCATTGGTAGATTAGGAAAAATATTAAGTGAACTTATGTAAAATAAAATGAACGGGAGTGTGAATCATGTTTCAAAGAGTGCAGCATGTCGGGGTATATGGTTTGATTGTTTCAGAAGGTCAGGTTTTACTTGTGGAAAAATCAAGAGGTCCATACATTGGCAAATGGGATTTACCAGGTGGAAAAATCGAATTTGGAGAGTCTCCCGATACGACGCTTATAAGAGAAATACTTGAAGAAACCGGACTCGAGATCGAGTCATACAGTTTTTTCAAATCTGATGCTGTGGTTGTGAATTATGAGGATCCCGAACTTGGCAAATTGACATTGCATCATGTGGGACTTATATATAAGGTGAAAGTCAAATCAGGCAAACCTATTGCACCAAAAGAAGATGACGAAGATGTCATCAGTGCCAAATGGTGTGATTTGGTCGAAATGGATCATGATGAATTTACACCTTTTGTCCAAGAATTATTGTTGGAACACCCTGACACCATTCAATAGAATAGTCCCGGTTCAGAAAAGATAAGATCTTTACTGAGCTGGGATTTACTGCTTTATAATGAGAAAGATAAAAGAGGGCCAATATGAAACTCGAAATCAAGGGATTGTTGTCCCGTTATATACCATATGATGAGCACAATGCGAAACAGTACGAAAAGCTATGTGAATTTGTGGATTCACAAGAGATCTTATTCGGAAAAAGAAACCCGGAAGGTCATATCACCGCTTCTGCATGGATTGTTGATCGAGGTTATAAACATGTTCTATTGACTCATCATGCCAAACTCAATCGTTGGCTTCAACTGGGGGGGCATACTGAAGAGGATGAAACCATTATAGAGAGTGCTCTTAGGGAAGCCTTTGAAGAGTCAGGTTTAAATTCCGTATCACTGGTATCAGAAGAGATCTTTGATCTGGATGTTCACGAGATTCCTAAACATGGGACAACTGAAAAACACTACCATTATGATCTGAGATTCTTGATGGTTGCATCAAAGGAGGAAGTCCTGACCATCTCGGATGAATCCCATGATCTCAAATGGTTTGAACTGGACGAGGTGAACAGGCATACGGACGAGGTATCCATCTTGAGGATGATTGAGAAAACCAGACACCTATAAACACACCACTTGATAATTGGGTTCAATCGGTGTATCATTAAATGGTAAAACTTTACTAAAATGAAAAGAGGACAATTCATGGCTACGATCAAAGATATTGCCGAAAAATCAGGCGTATCGCCTGCAACAGTTTCAAGAGTCCTTAATTATGATGACACTTTATCGGTCTCTGAGGACAAGAGACAAAGAATTCTTGAAATCGCAGAGGAACTCGATTATTTGCCTCCTAGAAAACGCAATGTAGGTAGAATCAGAACAAAACTTAGGATTGCACTCATCCACTGGTATTCCATGTCACAGGAACTGGATGACCCATATTATATGGCTATAAGGTTTGGGATAGAGAAGTTGTGCTATGATCATCAAATCGAAATGGTCAAAATCTATAAGCCAGATGAAACCAATATGAAAACCATCGATAAAATCGACGGGGTCATTGCAATCGGAAAGTTCACCACTGATCAAATAGAAGGATTCAAATCAAAGTCCAAACATATAGTTTTTGTGGATTTTGCTCCAAGTGATCGCAATTTTGACTCTGTGATCATCGATTTTGAAAGAGCTGTTGTCGACGCACTGGATTATCTGATCGATTGTGGACATACACATATTGGATATATTGGTGGAAGAGAATATTTGGGACAAAGTCATGTCGCCATTGGTGAGATGAGAGAAAAGACTTTCAGGGATTACATGACCTCGAAAGAGCTCCTTGATGAGTCACAGATTCATATTGGTGCTTTTCTTGCCGAATCTGGTTATAAGATCATGAAAAATATTCTAGGGTCGACTGAGAATGTGCCAACCGCCTTTTTTGCAGCGAGTGATTCCATAGCAATCGGAGTATTAAGGGCACTTCACGAAAAAGGTAAAAAAGTGCCTGAAGAGATCAGTATCATAGGGTTCAACGATATACCCACTTCCAAATACACTTTTCCAGCACTGACAACGGTCAGAGTCCACAAGGAATTTATGGGAGAAACCGCAGTAGAGTTGCTCCTTGAGCAAATTCTTAGGAAAAGGGAAATCGCAAAGAAAATAGTTGTTCCAACCGAGCTTAAAGTAAGAGGTTCATCGGGACCAGCAAATAAAGGAACAGTGGTGGAATCATGAGAAAATGGATTAAATTGCTTGAAGCTGTGATCGTCCTCAGTTTGATTGTCATCAGCTTTATCAGCATCAATTCAATCAATCAACTTAGGGCTGCACGATATAGCGGTTCTATTGACAAAGCGCATCATTTTGCCATTGTTACGGATGAAGTATCCTCCTATGCCTTCAATAAGTTTATTGAGGGCATTGATTCTATAATAGATGCTCACGATGCTGTATTTGAGGTGTATGAGGTGGGCGCCCAATCCAGCGATGCGATTTTTGATATGATCCAGCTCACCGAAGTGGATGGAGTGATTTTAAAACTATCCAATAACAATGCCTATAGCAGTCAAATCAATGCTTTTAAGGCAAATGGCATCAATGTGGTGGCAATAGGCAACGACGCCCCTGAATCAGATCGGGATCTTTATGTAGGAACCAACAAATTTCAACTTGGTAAAGAAGCAGCCGCACTATCCGCTCTGGCCACGGACCGTCAAGGTCGAGTCGCCGTAATTTTAGGGAATGAATATTTGGATGACAAAGCAGTTGCCACCAACAATTTCGTCAACGGACTATACGAGGGCGTCAAGGATTACGAGTCGCTAAGTATCAGTACAATTCAATATTCCACAAATTTGAGGGCAGAAATCATCGTCGATGAGATTCTTGGCGGTACTGAAACCATAGATGTGATCATTTGCACAGATCCACTGGATGTCAATCGAGTGATGAGGGTACTCGTGGATAGAAACATGGTCGGTAGTATAAAGGTCATCGCAAATGGAAATACTCCAGAGATTGTCGAGTATATAAGGAAAAATTTAGTCTATGCCAGTTTGGTTGAGGACTATGAGGAACTCGGAAGACTTTCAATAGAATATCTGGATAAACTCAACAAAGAACAGGTTGTATCGTCGTACATCAATATTCCGATTGCCACTCTAAAAAAGGACAATCTGGAAGAAGTTCAGCCTTAGAGGACAATTATGAAGACATGGTTATTTCAAAATACATTAAAAAGAAAAGTGTTTCTGTTTGTTTTAGTGATTCTCGTATGTTTTTTGACGGGTTTTATTTATACGTTCTATGCGACTTACAAGGTCAATGAGCAGATCAACGAAATGTTCTCCACCAGCATCATGCTCAATGAGATGCAAGACGACATGAACACACTGGAAGTTCAACTTGAAAATTATCTGGCAACAAAAAATTCAGACAGTTTTGTACAGTATTTGAATATGTACAATGCGCTTGGCAGTATGAGGAGCAATTTTAGTTATGGCAAATCCAATGATCCATCGAGACTTCAGCTTCATAATATCGGCATGTTACTAGATGCTTACCTGGATAAGGCTGAACTCGCCATTGAGTTCAAAAGAGCAAGGAATACAGAAAGGTACCTGGAATCTTATTCCGAACTCTTGACTGTGGACCACTATATCAATCTTAAAGTCAAACAACTGGAAGAATGGGATTTTGAGACGAATCTAGAAAATTATTTGCTTTTAACTGAAAAAGTCAAGTTGGTTCAAAATGGATTGATTCTCATGGTTGGGCTCTTGATCTCGCTGAGCGTCTTGTTCGTTTTCACATTCTCAACCAATGTAACGAGGCCAATTGTCGAACTAAGCAACAGAGCCAGGGCAATATCTGAGGGTCAATATACCTTTGGAAAGATAGAGGGGGAACACTTCAAGGAAGCGCAAGTCCTTGAATCAGCTTTTGACAATATGGCCATGCACATCAAAAATTATATTGAGGAATTAAGAGATAAGGTTGACACTGAAAACAAGCTCAGATTATCCGAAATAGAAAAGCTGAGAATGCAAAATCTGCTCAATCAAGCGGAACTCATGGCACTTCAGGCTCAAATCAATCCACATTTTCTTTTCAATACACTGAATGCCGGAATGCAACTGGCCATAATCGAAAATGCAGACAGAACGAGCTCATTTCTGGAAGATCTATCACAACTTTTCAGATACAATATTCAAAGTTTGGAGAACAAAGTGACATTGAAAGAGGAATTGGTCAACGTCCAAAATTATTGCTCGCTGATGAAAGTCAGATTTGGTGAACAGTTCATTTTTGATTTTGATATTGATGAAGCGACACTCCATGTTGAAATGCCTCCGCTTATATTGCAACCAATCATAGAGAACGCTTTGATTCACGGATTCAAGAATCGTACCGGATCAGGTCTAATCCAAATCATGAGCGCAATGGATCATAAAAATGTCAGAATTGAAGTCAAAGACAACGGTGAAGGCATAGACCGCGACACACTAGAACGCCTCAACAACAAAGAATTTGAAAAAAATGCTGATAAAAAAGGGTATACAACCGGACTTGGGCTTGGTAATGTCTACGATAGACTTAAGCATTTCTTCAATCGGGAGGAGCTCTTTTATATCGACAGCAAAAAAGAGGAATATACCAGCATCATTCTCTGGATACCACTTGAAGGGAGCGACAACCTATGATTAGAATACTTATAGTGGATGACGAGGCCATCGTTCTTGAGTCTGTTTCCGGTGTGCTCGAAAAAGCTTTTGAGGTGGTAATAGAAACCGCTCGCAACAGCAGGGAAGGTCTTATTAAAATGGAACACTTCAGGCCGCATATCATTATGACCGATATTCGTATGCCTGGCATGAATGGAATTGAGTTCATCGAGCGGGTCCGAAAAGTGGACCGTTTGGTGAAAATCATAATTGTTTCAGCACATGATCATTTTGAATATGCAAAAGAAGCCGTGAAATTTGGTGTGGAAGATTATCTTCTAAAACCGCTTTCAAAAAACAAAATGATTGAAACCGTTGAAAAAGTCGTAGATAAGGTGAATCTGGAGGAGACGCTTAGAAATAAGGAACTGGAACATATTGAAAAGTATTATCAATCGATTCAACTCGTGGAAAGCAATTTTTTCAACTCAATTATCCTCGGTAGAAATTATATGAAATATATCAATCACTACCGGGAAATTTTGGAGATTCTTATGCAAAGGGGCTATTTTGTCGTCATCGACTTCTCGCATTTGTCCTCGAATACCGATTTTGACGCGCTTAACAAATTCAATCAAAAAATGAATGAGAGCAGTGAATTCCTCAGGACTTTGATTAAGTATCATGCGGATGCGCTGGTCAGTCACCCTTTCCTGAATCGTGTTTTCATCTATATAGAGAAAGGAACTCGAAGAATCGATCAGGCATTTTGGAGCAGTTTGAGTGAGGAAATCATCGATCGTTTTCAATTGAATGTGCGTATTGGCATCGGAGGAGAAAAGACGATCGAGAAAATTTCGGAATCCTATGCTGAAGCCATACTGGCACTAAAACTTACCGATAAAAACTTGACAACGATTGGTGATGTTCAATCCAGTGAAACCTCCTTCGACCACTTTGATGAACTCTCAAAAATGCTCTATGACGATTTCATCTCCAGAAACAAAAGGTTCAAGCAAACCCTCAAGCAGTTTGAAGGGGAATACCTCAAGATGCTGGGAGATAAAAACACACTCGAATATGCGGAAGCAAGATTGATTGAACTTATGGTGAAAATGCAATCGAAATGTGTTGTCGCAGTGGACTCGAAGGTTCACTACCTCACCGGTCTTCTCAATAAGTTGCCTGCCCAGAAAATTCAATTTTTCGAAAAGTTTGTATTGGATTGGTTTTCACTCTATGCAAAAATGCAAAGGGAATCCTTCAATCCAATCACTATTGATGCCATCGATATTCTACAAAAAACATTTTCAGATGAAATTTCACTTGAAAAAGTATCTGAAAACGTCAATGTGACACCGCAGTATCTGTCCAAGATATTCAAAGAAGACACAGGTGTCACATTCAAGGAATTTTTGACTGAACTTCGTATCGAAGCCGCAAAGAAACTTCTAAGAAGCGGCGATGTCAGTTTGAAAGATGTGGGCCATAAAGTGGGTTACAATGATACGAGCTATTTTATCAGGTCGTTTAAAAAACATGAAGGCATAACGCCTAAGGACTATCAGAGGTTAAACAGATGAAGAGCAAATGGGTATGGATGACTATACTGGTATTGACATTAATGACCGGGTGCAACTCGGAGCAACCTGAGATTGTCGATGACGATGTGATCAAAATCGGAATTTCTTTTGACAGCTTTGTTGTTGAGCGTTGGCAACGGGAAATGGAAATACTAGTCGCTACCGCCACTGAACTGGGAGCTGAAGTGGATGTACA
>JAWSUW010000102.1:0-4322 GCA_033549245.1 Bacillota bacterium
TTTCGATGCTAAGGAAACCAATCTGAAAAGTCTGCCACTCAGCAATATTCATGAGCATCAGATCGAATATATGAAAGATGTGGACAAACAAGGTGGTCTCGCATTCATAATTGTTCATTTTAAATTCAACGATACTTATTATTTGGTTCCTTATGAAACCATCAATGAGTACTTCATAAAGAAAGAGCGCAGATCAATCCCATATAAATCCATGGATCCTGATTTTTTAATTAAAAAAGAACGTGGTGGCGGACTGCTCAACTACATTGAAACACTCAACTCTTATGTATCTTATAAGTCTAGAATCAAGGAGGATTGAATGAACGCTTATATCATCAACAGCTTCGTTCACGAAGAAAAAGGGGGGAATCCCGCTGGAGTAGTTATACTCGGCGAACACGACATGACCGAGGCAACCATGAAAACCATAGCTTCTCATCTGGGTCTGTCGGAAACTGCTTTTATCATGCCTTGTAGCGATAAACCGGATTATCAGATCCGTTTTTTCACACCGACTGAGGAAGTGCCTCTTTGTGGTCATGCTACTCTGGCAAGCGCATACATGTTGTATCGCTTGGGAGTCATCAAAAAAAACGAAATCCTGCAACGCACAGCTGCAGGAAATCTTGAAATTAAATTGATTGTTGACTCAGGTCATGTGATTATAATGATGCGTCAAGCAGAGCCTGAAAAATTCACACTATCAAACACTGATGTACTTCGAATTAAGAAATGCTTTCATTCCAGCGATCCGGAACCGTTCCAAGAATCACTTCCTATTGAGGTATGGAGTACTGGTCTTAAGGATCTAATGATTGGTGTCAAAGATCGCGAAACTCTCAACACTCTGACTCTGGATTTTAAAGAATTTTCAGCATTGTCAGATGAACTCGGTGTTGTCGGTGCACATGTCTTTACAATCGAGTCCGGAAATATTTTTGCGAGAAATTTTGCCCCACTATATGGTATCGATGAAGAAGCTGCCACGGGAACATCAAATGGCGCCTTAGCCGCATACCTACACCATCATCTCCATAGTGCGGAATCAAGCTTTGACGCCACTGTTTTGCAAGGTGAATCCATGAACGCCACCAGTTCAATCACTGTCCGTTCACACATCGATTCAGACCATCATGAAATTTGGGTCGGGGGTGTATGCCATTGGGTGAAAACCATTGATCTCCATGACCTTATTTGATTCTTCCATCCGTTGAAATCGTAACTTCACGGTAAGGAACTATGCATTTTGATTTTAACATCGCTTCTTTTACCGCATGAATGATGCCGTTACAGCATGGCACTTCCATACGGACAACCGTGATACTCTTGATGGTATTGGCAGTCAATATTTCAGCAATTTTATCGATATTGTAATTGTTGTCATCCAGCTTTGGACATCCAATCACAGTCACTTTATCTTTGATGAAATCCCTATGAAAATCTCCATAAGCAAAAGCGGTACAGTCCGCTGCCACCAAAAGATCAGCATCTTTGAAATACGGAGCATTAGGACTGACAAGTCTAAGCTGAACAGGCCATTGCATCAACTCCGAGCCAATGAATCCAGTAGGCTCTGAAGTCTTTTGAGGTGCTGTGTTGGTGATGGTCTTTACAGTTTGAAGCTCAAAAGTCGTAATGGGTTTTCTTTCAATGGTCTTGGCTGCAGAACCGGCACAACCGCATCCTTCTTCACCATGATCATGTGTTTTTGCCTTGATATTCTTTCTGCTGTCATCAAATGTATCCGTATCCTTTTCAACCATGTGGATGGCATCTACCGGACATTTGGGAAGACACATACCGAGCCCGTCACAGTAGGATTCGCTGACAAGCTTCGCTTTGCCGTCGATGATTTCTATAGCACCTTGCATACACGCTGTCGCACAAAGTCCACAACCGATACAAGTTTCTTCATTGATTTCTATTACATTTCTTTTCATTATATGATTCCTCCAGAATTTATTCTCACTTTATGTCCTCATCATACACTGAAGCCAGGTTTCCTTCGGTAACATATGTTACTTTTCTCTTCATATGACCATATCATTATAGATCTGTACTTTCTCTTTGTACATTTCTATGGGAATCACAGCGCTGTCTCTTCCTCCGATAACCCTGGCCGGAACACCAACAACTGTTGATTCTGTTCTAGTATCAGTGAGCACAACTGATCCTGCTCCGATTTTACTTCCCGATGCCAAATGAATAGGTCCGAGAATTTTTGCGCCAGCTCCAATCACAACCCGATCACCGACACTTGGATGTCTCTTTCCTTTATCTTTTCCAGTACCTCCAAGTGTGACACCTTGATAGATAGTCACATAATCGCCAATAACGCTGGTTTCTCCTATCACAACACCCATACCATGATCTATAAACAGTGCTTTACCTATAGTCGCTCCAGGGTGGATCTCAATACCTGTGATCAATCTTGCGAACTGAGATATGAATCTGGCGATAAAAAACATCCTCAATCCATAGAGCTTATTTGCCACTCTATAGAGTGCTACAGCATGAACTGTGGGATAAAGGAGCACTTCCCAGTAACTATGTGCCGCTGGGTCATTGTCTTTGACATTCTTAAAATAATCTTTTATATTTTTAAACATGATTGCCTCCATCTTAATTGTTGAACACTTGATTGGATATATATTTGTCGCCATTGTCAGGAGATACAGTGAGAACCGACTTGCCTTCGCCCAGTCTCCTTGCCACTTTAAGTGCGGCCACTACTGCAGCTCCTGATGAAATCCCCAGGAAAAGACCCTCTTCATCCAAAAGTCTTTTGGTCATGATGAAGGATTCCTCGCTGCTTACAGTGAGGATTTCATCATATAGATCCACATCCAGGATTGCGGGGACAAAACCTGCACCGATTCCCTGAATTTTATGTGGTCCGGGAGTACCACCAGATAGCACTTTCGATTCTTCCGGTTCCACAGCAAAAATTTGAGTGGTTGCCATTTTCTCTCTTAACTTTCGACCGACCCCGGTGATTGTACCTCCAGTACCCACAGTCGCTACGAAAGCGTCCAGATATTCAAAATCTTCAATAATTTCCTCTGCTGTGGTTTCATAATGAATCTCGCTATTGTACTTATTTTTGAATTGTTGTGGCATGTAATAGCCACTCTCCTCAGACATTCTCGTGGCTTCATTAATCGCTCCAGTCATTCCTTTGGCACCATCTGTAAGAATCAGATCCGCACCATAGGATTTGATGATATTGCGACGCTCCACACTCATAGTCTCTGGCATGACGATCACAACTCTGTACCCTTTCATCTTACCGATCAAAGCAAGCGCTATTCCTGTGTTGCCGCTGGTTGGTTCGACAATGGTCATTCCCGGTTTCAATAGACCGTCACGCTCCGCCCCACCTATCATTCCATAGGCAGCTCTGACTTTGACACTACCTGTGAGGTTAAAGCCCTCAAGCTTTACATATACATCAGCCATACCTTGCTCGACTACTTTATTCAGTTTAACTACAGGTGTTTTACCAATCAACTCAATCGAATTATTAAATTTCATTATATACCATCCTTTTTCCACTATATTAAAGATACAAAAAAAGCCCCGTCTCTTTGTCAAGAGACGAAGCTAAGCTCCGCGGTTCCACTCTAATTGAAATATCCACTCTTCGAGCACACCATGCTCTATCTCAATAACGGGAGAAACCCGGTGCAGCCTACTAGACTTCGGTACACAGTTCCGAAGGGCACTTCGAATCACTTTGACTAAAAACCTCTCACCAATGGTTTTCTCTCTGCTAAGTCTACGGCAAATCTACTTTCCTTCTTCATAACCTTTAATTTGATTTAATTCCCACTAATCTAGTCCGAATTAATTAAACTAATTTTACTAGATGAATTTATATCTGTCAACAGTTATTTTTAGATTTTTTTGTCAAATTTCATTGTTAAAAAAATAACTCTACATGTATTATTTTCTGTAAAGTTGTGTTAAAATACTTTCACAGAGGTGATTTTATGGATTTTAGACAACTTGAAGCATTTGTGAATGTGGCAAAATACAAGAATTTTTCCAAAGCGGGAAAAGCTCTTTATTTATCCCAGCCCACAATAAGTCTTCATATATCCAATTTGGAAAAAGAATTGTCCGTCTCATTATTTGACCGGACATCAAAAGAAGTGAATCTGACACCTTCGGGAAAAGAATTTTTGACATACGCACTAGACATGATCAATATGAAAAATAAAGCCCTTCATCATATAATGACATCAGAAAATACAATCTCGGGATCTATTCATATATCTACATCGACAACGCCAAACCTGGTTCTTCTGCCAAGGGCGATC
>JAWSUW010000102.1:4332-13328 GCA_033549245.1 Bacillota bacterium
ATTGAATCCAGACGTCAAATTCATAATCGAGGAAAAAAGTTCCACTCTGATTCTTGAAGATGTTTGCTCACTAAACTCCGATCTTGGACTTGTGGGGATGAAAGTCGAGAGCGATCGTTTCTTCTCAACTCATCTGTTTGATGATGAGCTCGTTTTTATCTGCTCAAAGGATGCCCCACTTGATGGTGTTGTTGAAATATCTGAACTTGCGGGTCATAATTTTATCGGAAGAACTGATCAATCTGCAACAAGAGTCGATCTTGAACGAGCCATGGTTGAACAAGGCATCGATGTATCAATGCTCGAAAACATCATTGAAATCGACAACATGAATCTGACATTACAACTCGTTGCGGAAAATGTAGGCATTTCATACATGTCAAAAAGCATCTTCAATTGCTACAGAAATATCATCAACATCAAAGATTTTCAAATCAGAGGACTCAATATCACCAGGCACATCTACCTCCTCACAAACAGAAGGCGGACACTGTCACCTGCTGTCGAGGATTTTGTTGAACTCCTGAAAAAAATGGAGAAACCTTGTGACTTATCCCTCGATAATCTTCATAAATAGTTTTCTTTTTCTCGGACCATCGAACTCACAAAGGAATACTGACTGGAACATACCGAGTTCAAGTCTTCCATCATCAATAATCAGAGTCACGGAATTACCAAATAATGATGCTTTTACATTTGCCGAACTATTGCCCTCGATGTGCGTATACTTGCCTTCTCGTGGAACCAATTCTTCCATCTCGACCATCACGTCGTTTTGGACACCCTCATCATAATTCTTGCTGAGTGTAATAGCCGCAGTGGTATGAGGTACTGTAATGACAATGATGCCGTGTAAAATTCCACTTCTTTGAATAAAAGTTTTGATTTCCTTTTGAACTTCGACCATTTCATTTTTTTGTGTAGTTTTAATTTCAATCGATTCAAACATAAAGCCCACCTCCAACCAATATATATCTTATATATACGGTTAATCAGGTGGGCTTAAACATTAAATCCGGTTACTTCAGTTCAATCTCTCCAGTTTTCACACGCTGGATCAATTCCTCTACCTTTTGCTTAATGAGTTCACGGGTTTCTCTGAACCCTTCAATCGGCCCTCCCGATGGATCGTCGAATCCCCAATCTTCAGAATGTTGGTTCGGAACAAATGGACAAACCACATTGCATCCCATAGTGATGAGTAAATCGAGCTCACTAGGTATGTCACTGAGAAGTTTAGGTTTATGCTCACTCATATCCACACCAACTTCCTCCATGACCTGGACAGCAAGCGGTTTGACTTCTGGGTAATCTTCAGTACCTGCAGAATACACATCGAAAATATCACTACCCAGTTTTTTTGTCCAACCTTCCGCCATTTGGCTTCTACAGGAATTATGAACACACACAAATGCTACTTTATATTTCATATGAATCTCCTTTCAGATCAGGCAGTCTTAAACCAGCCTTTTGTCTTATTGGCAATCTTTACTAGTGTCAACATGACCGGAACTTCCACCAATACACCAACAACGGTGGCAAGAGTGGCTCCAGATGTCAAACCGAATAATGAGATTGCAACGGCTACAGCAAGTTCAAAAAAGTTGCTCGCACCAATCATTGCAGCTGGTGCAGCTATCTCATGCGGTAATTTCCATACTCTTGACCATACATATGCTACTGTGAAAATTAAAAATGTCTGAATGGTGAGTGGAATTGCAATCAATAGAATGTGACCAGGGTTACTTAAAATGATTTCTCCTTGGAATGAAAAGATAATGATGAGTGTCAACAACAATCCGATAATTGTAGTCTGATCGAATTTCTTGAGAAATACATTTTCAAAATATTCCATTCCCTTATTTTTGATTACAATTCTACGTGAAATATACCCAAAGAAAAGCGGAATGACAACAAATAATGCAACGGATAAAAATAGTGTGTCATACGGTACTGTCACATCTGTCACTCCCAGCAAAAAAGCAACTATTGGAGCAAATAACACGAGAAGGATCAAATCGTTTACAGCAACTTGAACCACTGTATATGCGGGGTCTCCTTTGGTGAGGTGACTCCATACAAAAACCATCGCTGTACAAGGTGCGGCTCCCAGAAGTACGGCCCCTGCAAGATATTCATTCGCAAGGGATTCACCAATCCATGGTGCAAATAGAACTTTGAGAAAGAATGCGGCAATGATATACATGGTGAAAGGTTTGATCAACCAGTTTGTCACACAAGTGACCGTTAAACCCTTCGGTTTTTTTGTGGCATTGACAATACTGGAAAAGTCAACTTTCAGCATCATAGGATAAATCATGAGCCAGATCAGTATCGCAACAGGAATTGAGACATTGGCATATTCAAATCTGCTTAGTGTCTCCGGAATCATTGGGAGAAATCTTCCTATGGCAACACCGACCACAATACATAGTGCCACCCAAACCGACAAGTATCTTCCAAATATACCCATCTCATCCTTGACTGACAAATCTTTGATTTCAGACATTTTACGCCTCCTTCTTTAAATGAATATCTATTTCTCTTAGCACATAGTCCTTGTCATTTGCGATATACTGACAATTCAGACCTTTTTTCGTATAAATTTCAAGCCTTTGCAAATCATTGATGAAGGATTCGCCTTTCTGGAAACCTTCCTTCAAAAACAAATACAACTCTCGATTCAACTTGATAAAGTCATCCGATATCTTGTAATGCACCCATTGTGCATCTTTTTCAGAGGATAGTATCCCCACCCCCCTCAATTTGCTTAGGTGTCTAGAAGCATTGGACTGGGACATCCCAAGCAGTACTTCTATTTCACAGACACATAACGCCTTTTGGTCCAGTACATTTAAAAGTCTCAATCGGTTTTCATCACCAAGTGCTTTAAACAGCTCTGTCATACTAACCTCCAGTACCGTATATGAGTATATTCAAATATGCTCATATACATTATCTCAGAGATTTGTGCTTTTGGCAATAAAAAAATCATTTGAGAAGGTCTGACGATCAACTGTGCGTTCTCTTTTATTTGTTGTTTCCCTTTTATGGGGAATTTATAAACCATGTTTCCTCCTTCTATGATGAACCTATTAACTTTTTATACTCAATTATAAACAATTTATAAAAGCCCTTGATTCATCATTTTTATTATCTTATACTTTGATTGTTCTAATGACGTTTAAAGATTTTAGGAGGAATAAAAATGAGTTTTGAAAAAGTAAAAGCACTTTTAGTAGAAGAGTTGGACTTAGATGAAAATGAAGTAACACTTGAAAGCAATATTCGTGAAGACCTTGGAGCAGATTCGCTTGATATGGTCGATTTGATTATGTCTATTGAAGATGCATTTGATATCAAAGTTGAGGAAAGTGACACTGCTTCCATTAAAACAGTTGGCGATATTGTAAGTTACATCGAAAAAAAATAATAAAATGAACACCCTGAAAATCCATGGAATACACCTTGGATTTTCTTTCATAATAAATAAAATAAACTTTTTATAAACTTTGGAGGCTTTATGATGAAAACACTACTGTGTGAAATGTTGTCCATCGATTACCCGATTATTCAAGGCGGTATGGCATGGATTTCAGATGCCGAACTTGCAGCTTCGGTATCGAATGCAGGCGGACTTGGAGTAATAGCGGGCGGCAACGCCGAAAAACATATCGTGGCGGAACAAATCGATAAAATGAAGTCGCTGACAAACCGTCCCTATGGCCTCAACGTCATGTTGATCAGTCCATTTGCTGATGACATCATTGATTTGGCCATAGAAAAAAAGGTGCCTATTGTCATTACTGGTGCCGGTAGTCCTGGAAAATACATTGAGCGTCTCAAGGCTGCAAACATAAAGATTATACCAGTTGTGCCTTCGGTCGCACTAGCCCGCCGTATGGAGGGTCTTGGTGTTGACGCAGTCATCGCCGAGGGTACAGAAGCTGGAGGACACGTTGGAGAGCTCACTACCATGTCTCTGGTCCCTCAAGTAGTCGACGCCCTAAAAATTCCAGTTATCGCAGCTGGCGGCATCGGTGATGGGCGTGGTGCGGCAGCAGTACTCATGCTGGGAGCTAAAGGCCTTCAAATCGGAACACGCTTCCTTGTCGCCAAGGAATGTAATGTTCATCAAGCTTACAAAGATTTGATTCTCGATGCCAAAGACACTTCAACGGCAGTAACTGGACGTTCCACAGGGCACCCTGTGAGAATCATCAAAAATAAACTGTTCAGAAAATACTCAGACCTCGAAAAAAACGGTGCATCCATTGAAGAAATTGAAGCGCTTGGAGCTGGCAGTCTAAGAAAGGCAGTTGTTGAAGGAGATGTCTCCTTTGGATCTGTCATGGCCGGCCAAATTGCTGGTCTAATCAAGAAAGAACAAACATCCGCAGAAATCATTGAAGAAATCGTATCTGAATGTGAAACCACCATACTTGAAAAATTCAAGTGGATCGCAGGCAGATAATCAAATAGGAGGACATTATGAAAATAGGATACATTTTCGCAGGACAAGGCGCTCAGAAATCTGGAATGGGCAAAGAATTCTACGATAATTTCGAAGCATCCCGCGTTGTTTACGACCGTGCAAATCTCGCACTCGGTTATGATTTGAAATCACTTTGTTTTCATGGTTCACAAGAGGAACTCAACAAGACGGAAATTACACAGCCTGCAATTTTGACAACTTCCATTGCCATTTTGAAGGCTTTTGAAACTAAAATCGATATGGTGCCATCCGCAGTAGCTGGTCTTTCACTAGGTGAATATTCAGCACATGTCTCCTCTGGATCGTTACAATTTGAAGATGCTGTACAACTCGTCAAAAAAAGAGGCGCATATATGCAAAATGCAGTTCCACTTGGTGTTGGTGGCATGACTGCACTTACAGGTGTCACACCTGAAACCGTGGAAGAAATCGTAGCCGAGGCTTCTGAATTTGGAATTGTCGAAGTCTGCAATTATAACTCCACACAGCAGATCGTCCTCGGTGGCGAGCTGGCTGCTCTTGAAAAAGCTGGTGAAATCGCAAAGGCAAAAGGTGCCAAACGCGTTGTACCTCTTGCGGTCAGCGCTCCATTTCACACTTCGATGCTGTCAAGGGCTGAAACTGAGCTAGCCGAAGTGCTTGAAACAGTATCCTTTGAAAAAATGAGCACTCCTGTAATCTCAAACGTGGATGGCAGAATTGTCTCTTCAGAAGAAAGAATCAAACATTATCTTGCAAAACAAGTAACATCAGCAGTTCAATGGGTGGATTGCATCAAATCCATGAAAATGATGGGAATTGATACCCTTGTCGAGTTCGGTCCAGGTAACGCGCTTTCTTCGTTCGTTGCAAAAATCGACCGTTCTATCAAAGTGCTTTCCATTCACAATTTGGAATCATTCCATGATGCCATTTCGTATATCAAAGATCAATCCGATCTTCACAAAGCTATCTAATTATGAGGTGAACAATGAAAGTTGCCATAGTAACAGGCGCGGGCAGAGGCATTGGACGTTCAATCGCAGAAGTTCTTGCGAACGAAGGCTACAATCTTGTGCTCAATTATAGAAGCAACAAAGACGAACTGGAGCAGTTTGTTCAAACCCTAAAGACAAAAGTATTGCTGGTTCAAGGCGATGTCAGTGATTATGCCGATGCCGAAAGAATCATCCAAATCACAAAAGAAACCTTCGGTCAGATTGATCTTCTAGTGAACAATGCAGGCATAACACGTGACAATCTGCTTATTAAAATGACAGAAGAGGAATTCGATTCCGTATCAAACACAAACCTTAAAGGCACGTTCAATTGCACCAAGCACATTGCCCGAATCATGATGAAACAAAGATTCGGTCGAATTGTCAACATAGCTTCGGTTGTTGGCATCACAGGGAACATAGGCCAAGCCAATTATGCGGCATCAAAAGCAGGCGTCATAGGGTTCACAAAATCAGTGGCTCGTGAGCTCGCACCAAGAGGGATAACAGTAAATGCCATCGCTCCTGGATTCATCAAAACAAAAATGACCGATGCGATCAGTGATGAAGCAAAATCTGCCGCACTTTCAAAAATTCCTCTTGGCACGTTCGGAACACCAGAGGACGTAGCGAATGTCGTTGCATTTCTCGCATCGGACAAAGCCGCTTATATCACAGGTCAAGTCATAAAAGTCGATGGCGGAATGGCCATTTAGAATTCATAAGTTGATTATTGGAGGAATTATACGTGAAAAATAGAGTAGTTGTAACAGGATTGGGAATCATCTCCCCTATTGGTACAGGAAAAGATGCATTTTGGACAGGCATCAAAGAAGGCAAATGCGGAATCGGTATGATTGAATCATTCGATACTGAAAATTTCAAAGTCAAAGTGGCTGGTGAAGTCAAGGACTTCGATCCAACTGTATTTGTAAACAAAAAAGAAGCCAAACGTATGGACAGGTTCACCCAGTTCGCTATAGGAGCTTCAAAACTTGCAATCGAAGATGCAAATCTGACTATAAATGATGATAATGCAGAAAACGTCGGTATTTATATGGGTTGTGGAATCGGTGGACTGATCACTATCGAAGATTCTGCTGGAAAATTGTTCTCAAAAGGAGCAGATAGAATCTCTCCGTTCTTCATCCCTATGTCCATATCCAATATGGCAGCCGGTAACGTCTCCATCGAATTAGGTGTCAAAGGTTCATGTTTGACTTACAACACAGCTTGCGCCTCAAGTGCTAGTGCTATAGGTGAAGCTCTCAAAGAACTTAGATATGGCAATCATGATGTAATGATCGCAGGTGGTACGGAAGCATCCATTTCAGCCCTCGGAGTTGGTGGTTTTCAAGCGATGACCGCTCTTTGTGAATCTCACGACCCAAACCGCGCATCCATACCGTTTGATAAGGACCGTAGTGGATTCGTAATGGCAGAAGGTGCAGCAATGCTGGTTCTCGAAAAGTTGGAACACGCTTTAAATAGAGGCGCACACATCTATGCTGAACTGGTTGGTTATGGTTCAACGAGTGATTCCCATCATATCACTACCCCTGCACCAGGCGGCGAAGGTGGAGCAAGAGCTATGAAAATGGCCATCAAAGACGCGGGAATTACAAATGAAGACATCCACTACATCAATGCCCATGGCACAAGCACACCTTATAACGACATTTTTGAGACTGCCGCCATCAAGGCGACATTTGGAGACCATGCCTATAAAATTCCGGTATCCTCCACTAAATCCATGACTGGTCACCTACTTGGAGCAGCAGGCGGAATTGAATCTGCGGTATGCTCACTTGCCGTTGAAAATGACTTTATACCTGCAACCATCAATCTCGAAGATAACGATCCTTTATGCGATCTGGATTATGTTCCTAAAGTCGGTAGAAATCAAACCGTTGATTATGCTCTGACGAATTCTCTTGGATTCGGTGGTCATAATGCGACACTTATTTTTGCAAAATACAAAGGTTAGGAGTCCAATATGCTACTGAACAGTAATCAAATACAAGAAATCATACCACACCGATACCCCTTTATTTTGGTGGATAGAATCACCGAAATTGAAGAAGGTGTGCGGGCAACTGGAATTAAAAACGTCACTGTCAATGAATATTTCTTCCAAGGACATTTTCCACAAGAACATGTCATGCCTGGAGTGCTCATAGTAGAGGCACTTGCTCAGGTCGGAGCCGTACTTCTCCTGAAGAAGCCCGAAAACGTTGGAAAAATAGCCTACTTTGCAGGCATCAATAATTGCAAATTCAGAAAGAAAGTCATTCCTGGTGATTCATTGGTTCTTGAGATTGAAATGATCAAATCCAGAGCGAATTTCGGAGTCGGCAAGGCTGTCGCTAAAGTTGACGGCGCTGTTGTCTGCGAAGCCGAACTTTCATTTATGATTGGATAAATTCTTCCTTCTCAAAAGGCATTGGTGATTCATAAACCAGATGCCTTTTTTTTATTTTTATGATATACTGTTTCGAAATAGATTGATATAGGAGGCTTTACAGTGCATTCTTTAACGGAATATGAAAAAATCGTCATTAAAATCGGCTCTTCATCATTAACGCACGACAGCGGTCTGATCGATTTGTGGAAAATGGAACAACTCGTCAAACAAATCGCCAATTTATATAATAAAGGACTCTCTGTGATCGTTGTCTCATCTGGTGCCATAGCAGCTGGTATGGGGAAGATGAAATTTGAGAGCAGACCAAAGGAAATCCCAGAAAAACAAGCTGCGGCAGCTGTAGGACAAAGCACACTCATGCATATGTATGAAAAGTTTTTTTCCGAATATGGCATAATAGTGGCTCAGGTTTTACTTACCAAAGAGGACATGGACAACCCTTCCAGACGCCAACACAGTATCAATGCACTCTCCACGCTCATAAAGCATGGGATTGTTCCTATAGTCAATGAAAACGATGTCGTTGCTATTGATGAGATCAAGGTTGGAGACAACGACACTCTCTCCGCGGAAGTATGTTCCATGATGGATTACGAGATGCTGATCATCCTTTCTGACATAGACGGTGTCTATGATAAAGATCCAAGATCCAATCCGGATGCTGTCATGATTCCACTTATCGAGTCCATTAAGGCTATGGATCAGATTTCAGCTGGAGGTTCAGGCAGTGAAGTCGGCACTGGAGGCATGCAAACAAAATTAGGTGCAGCAAGATTGCTCTCAGGGGCGCACAAAGATCTTCTAATCGTCAACAGCCAGACTGAAAACATACTCAAC
The DNA here is from genome assembly GCA_033549245.1 of Bacillota bacterium. Classification (GTDB taxonomy): domain Bacteria; phylum Bacillota; class Clostridia; order Peptostreptococcales; family Acidaminobacteraceae; genus Fusibacter_D. The sequence continues at coordinate 13,067 of JAWSUW010000102.1, forward strand.
CTTGTATTCACAGGCAAAGCTCATGGAACATTATTCAGATTTTCGGGTAGGAATAAATCATCTTAAGGGAGGATGAAATGGAAACTTTTATTGGAATTGATCAAATGGGTCAAAACGCAAAAATCGCTTCAAGGAAACTCAGAATGCTTGAAACGGTGCAAAAAAACAAACTTCTCGGACTAATGGCGTTAACGCTTGAAAAACATAAATCTTCCATACTTTCAGCCAATCAGCGGGACCTCGACGCAGCACGCGCAGCTGG
>JAWSUW010000103.1:0-13241 GCA_033549245.1 Bacillota bacterium
TGGCGGCAAACCTTTTGGCTATAGGATCGAATTCGAATAGAGGGAATTCTGTGACTATCGCAAATGTAAATTTGTCCTTTGGCCTCAAATCGAGCATATCGCCAATATCAAGTCTCAAATTGCCTAATACGGATTGTGCTTTTTCGATCGGTTCGGCACAGAACACTATAAGATCTCCGTATTGTGCATCTGCTGTACTAATCAACTCGTTCATTTGTTCATCAGTGAAATACTTGGTCAACACCGATTTAAGTTGACCATCCATTCCGATTGAGATCCAAGCCATACCACTTCCACCATGTTCAAAAGCTCTCTTCGTGAGATAATCAATCTGCGAACGTGTGATTTCATCTCCACCTTTGACAGTTAAAGCTTTTACTACAGCTCCGCTTGCTATCGCTTTTGTAAATATTCCAAACTCACTTTGTGCAACAATTTTGGTGAGGTCGACAATTGGCATTTCAAATCTGAGGTCGGGTTTGTCGGTTCCATAGAGACTCATGGCCTCTTTATAGGTCAATCTCTTGAAGGACTCATCAATTATGGTCTGATGTGTTTCCTTGAGCAAATCTTTAAAGAGCTGCTCAAGAAGTGTGATGACATCTTCTTCGTCCACAAAAGAGAGTTCCATATCGACTTGTGTGAATTCAGGTTGACGGTCTGCTCTGAGATCCTCATCCCTGAAACATTTTGCTACTTGAAAATACTTGTCAATGCCGCCCACCATAAGTAGTTGTTTGTATATTTGAGGGGACTGGGGCAATGCATAGAATTTTTCTTTCTTGATGCGACTTGGAACCAAGAAATCTCTGGCACCCTCGGGAGTGCTTTTTGTGAGAATCGGCGTTTCCATCTCTAGGAATCCCTTTTGTAAAAGGCTGTTCCTGATGGCTTGAGTGACCTTTTGTCTCATTTTTAGGTTTTCAAGCACTCTAGGGTTACGCATATCCAAATATCTATATTTAAGCCTGAGGTCTTCTCTGACATTCATGGATTCTTCAATTCCAAATGGTGTGTTTTTGGATTCAGAATAGATTGTGATAGCATTTGCCCTGACATCTATGTCTCCAGTTGGCAAGCTGAGGTTAATAGTGTCGGGACTTCTTTTTTCTACGATCCCTTTGATTGCGATGACATATTCATTTCTAAGTTTTTCGGCGAGTGTAAACTCATGCGCGCTTAGCTTTGATGCGTCAATCACTACTTGACAGATGCCTTCACGGTCTCGAAGATCAATGAAAATGACACCTCCAAGATCACGTCTCCTTTGAACCCATCCCATGATGACGACTTCCTTTTGTAATTCATCTTTGGTCAACAGACCACAATAATGTGTACGTTTCATACTAATGCCTCCCCTTTTATGACAATAAAAAAAGCTCTCATCCCTATATAAAATAGGGACGAAAGCTTATGCTCCGCGGTACCACCCAGTTTGATCTTACGATCCACCTTGAATCGATACGGACAATTTAATTGTCGATATCTACTGGCTGTAACGTGCCAGACACGTCTAATCCTACTCACTTTCGCTTCGGTTAGCAACTCGGAGATGTTTTTCATCTTTAACTCTGTACCAATCTTCCACCGTCATTGGCTCGCTATAACTTTGTACCAGATTACTCTTCTCGTCATCGTCTTTTGTTATTGTTCTCGATTATAGACGTCATTTGAGCGTCTGTCAAGCCTTATTTGAAAAATAATTCAAATTTTTCGACAAACCTTACAGGATGATAGGACAATTTTGATTTTCTAAGCCCTTCAATTCCAAGGTCTTGCTCTCTATTAATCCATAAAAGATTGTCGTTTGAGATCATGTTGTAAAATTCATAGCCAAGCATTTGATATATTCCGGGAATGTCAGCGTTCGCCTTTTCAATGTGGATCAGCAGCATGTTCTTCGATACGATTTCACCAAGTACAAAACCTTGTAGTTTGTCATCAACGAACAAAAGTCCCATTAAAAGATGATCCACTGAAGAGTTTTCCAGATAATGCATCACACCACCAAACTCAAACTGTAGGTTGATGTCGTTTTCGCATCCATGATCCAGACACCACTTTTCCATCAGTTGCTTGACCGTTTCATAATCGTCTGACCCATAAGGTCTAAAATGATAATTTTCCACGGTCTTGACGAATTTGTTCACTTGGTTTTTTTTCTTGTGATACTTGTTGCCAGCGAGTGTTTTCATAGGCTCATAATCATAAATATAATCGGATTCATCTCTATTTGACAAAGTTTCCATTTCAAACAAAGATGAGTCTTCAATGATTTTAACGAACTTACTGCTAGCTTTCTTGATCACTAGTGGAATCCCAAAAGTGTTCAATAAATCTTTCAATTCTTTTGTCACTTTGCTGACAAGATTCTCATCATCATATGATCCGATCGGACTTGAGAAATACAACCGATCGGTTTCAATATTCACTATGAATGCAAATGAATCCATCGTAAAAAAATGAAAATTATACTTACAAGCCCAGAGGAGCACATTGGTGAGTGAAGTGTCTGAAATTTCACTATCAAAAGGCTCATAATAGGATCTGAGCTGAGCTTGACTTGATATATCCACCTTTTTCATTTTTAGCGTATCAATAGCTTGGTCCATCTGGTCTTTTGAGAGTTTCATTTTTTCATGCATTTGATCACCTTTTCATTATTGCTTCAATAGCCTCTACGGTTTTTGGTATGTCCTTTGACAGAACTTCATTTCCATTTTCAGTGACCAAAACATCTTCTTCAATCCTGATTCCAATGCTCTCATCCTCAATATAAAGGCCCGGTTCAACAGTAATCACCATTCCAGGTTTGAGCTGTGTTTCTCTCAGTCCCAAATCATGTACATCCAGCCCCAAATGATGACTGACGCCATGGTAATAATACTTTGAAAGCTCACTTTCACCTGAAATCAATCCAATTGACATGAGTTCCTCAGTCAATGTATTCTTGCAAATCTTGTTCAAATCCTCAAAAGGGGTTCCTGGCTTGATCGCCTCAATAACAGTTTCTTGAGCTTTAAGTACGATGTTGTAAATAGTCTTTTGACGGTCACTAAATTTTCCATTCACAGGAAATGTTCTAGTGATATCGGCGGCATATTCATTAAACTGCGCTCCAAGATCAAGTAAAACCAAATCCCCATCATTCAATACCTTATCATTTTCCACATAGTGTAAAATGACTGCATCTTTGCCAGATGCCGCAATCGTCGGAAAAGAATTGCCATCGGCTCCATTCATTCTGATGGCGTGGGAGAAGGTCGCTTCAAGCTGATACTCGAACATCCCCGGTTTAAGCACATCAAGTATGGCTTCGAGCCCTTTATGCGTCAAATCAACCGCTTTCTTGATATTTTCAACTTCATAATCATCTTTGAACATGCGTAGATCCACTTCGATCTGGTGAAGAGTCTTTATGCTGACGTGAGGATATCTCTTTTTGAAATCGAAAGCAAACTCATCTGCCACACTGTCTTTCTCATCCCAATCCAAACGTTCAAGATCAAGGCAAAGACACTTTACGCTACCACTTTGGACCAATTTGTTCATAAAAGTATGAAAAGATTCAATAAAATGGATTTCATCAATACCAGACTTTTCTTTTGCTACTTCTTTTGTCATTTTTCTTCCGATCCATTTTTCAATGTCATAATCGGGTTTTTCTATGAACAATGTGGATTCAAGACCTTTTTCGGTCTTGATCATCGTCCAGATGAAATGTTCTCTTGTCAATCCTGTAAAATAGAAAAAGTTTTTGTTCGACATGAATGAATAGTGGGCATCTGCAGTACTTTTCGGTGCCTTGCCAGCAAATAGAACAGCTAAATCGCCAATTTCCATCCTGGCACCAAGTTTGTTTCGATTATTCTCAAAAAAAGCGCTCATTATGATAGCCTCCCAATGCATTAGTTGATATCATTTTATCATAACTGTTTTAACCTTTGTACAACATCCTGTTGTAACAGTGAACAAATCCAAGTTTTTCGTATAATTTTTTTGCGCCTTTGTTGTCTAAATCCACATGTAATGACAGTTTGCCATCTGTGAGTTCAATTGCCTTTTGTATAAGCTCTGTACCAAGTCCTCTGCCTTTGCTTGTGGAGCGCGTACCAATATAAGCAAGGTGATAAGTTGGGATAAATCGTTCAAATCCTAAGTTGACGATGATACAGACTCCCTCATATTCGCCGTTTCTGGAAGCAAGCAAAATAAAGCCCTTTTCATTGGCGTTATGAATGGCATCTTCAGTTTCACCGAGTGAGTCAGCGTATTGCGCCAACCATTCTCTGGTATAACTCACAAGTTGCTTTTTGGATACTTCATCAAAGTCGTTCAGGTTATCTATTTTAACTTCGGTTTTTGCATCCTTTAATATGATTACGTGAACGCCTTTATCAACAAGTCCTTGTTTGGCGCTCTGATAAAACGCACCAAAGCCAAGTGCTTCTGAAGACTTGAGTTTCAAATGCACCTGGGTTCGCAATAATTTGATTGCTTCCTTGAGATATTCCTCTTCCACATTGATTTCGGTAGCGGCCTCATATTGCAGTTTTCCTTTTACGGATTGTGCTGTGAAAAGTGCGGGTGGTGCAGGAATCTTTCCTTCGATCCAATGTTTGTAGATGCTCCATCTTGCAGTTTCGACGTTGAAACCCGTACCACCTTGAATATAGATGTTGTCTACCTTGCTTTGCAAGCGGGTCATAATCTCATTCATGATTTCATCGGTGGTGATCTCAGCGAATATCCCTGTCGTCATCCCCTCGTATGCCAAATAGGCTTTTGACTCTTCTGCAATTCTTTTCAGCAGCTCATAAGGTGAAACTGTGTATTCATCCCTAAAGTCCAAATAATTGTCCTGACCGATCTTTAAAATCTTCCATTTTTCGTTTTTAAAGATTGGAATCACCGGTTTCAACTCCGCCAGTTCGACGTAGTACTTCAAAATATTGGTAAAGTTTTGTGAACCCATTATGAGCACTTCTTTTGCTCCCTGACTTTCAGCTTCCATGACAATCATCTCAGAGACACGGTCCAAAATATGACCTTGTGGATTAGCGCCCTCCAGCTTTATGTAAATCTCACCTACATCCAATATTTTTTCTAATTTTCGTGCCCTGAACAAGGGCGTTTTTCCGCTTTTTCTCAAATCAATCTCCTTTCTAAAACAAAAGCATCTCAACAAATGTTGAAATGCTCCACGGGTTAGCTACCTTCATATTATAACATTTATAGGTGTGGTCGTCAAATATTGGCAACTCAGACTTTTGATAGCTTCAGAGTGAATGTCTTAGGTATTCCCTGATCAAACACTTCTGAAGACTGATTTGGGTGTTCTTCAAGTCCAGTGACCACAAGACCGGACTCAGCTGCCGCCGTTACTATTTCACCCAAAGTCCATCTTCTTAAATAGACTTTTTCCACTTCATTGCCCTCGATGTATTTGCCGTATGCCACGTCGTGTTCAATCAATTCCTGACTGAAATAATTTCCGTCCACTTTATGTTTTCGTACTTTTGCTGTTGATCCCCTTGAGGAAATCAGCTTGGTGCTGATTGGATGGAAATCTTTTATGATCGCTTTGCCACCTGGAATCATCAGTTCATAAATTAAATTGAAAAATGGAGACAGATCTGAAAAATAATGAAGAATCCCCATCTCTGCGAAAACAATATCAAATTGTCGTCCAAAAACTTCCAGATTGATCTTCAGGACATCTGAAACGACATAGTCAATTTGAACACCCAAGGCTTTCGAGAGCTCTGCGGCATATCTTTTGTTGCCTTCTGAATAATCGACAACAGTCACACTAGCACCAAACATTGCCAGAGCGACAGCTTTATTTCCGTTCGAACCCATCAGATTCATGATCTTTTTTCCCTGGAAATCATAATTAAGGTCAAACAACCCTTTGATCAAATGTCCTGGATCTTTCTTGATTTTTATAGCATAATCCTTTGGAGTGCCAAATCTGGTAACCCAAGCGTTATAGCTTTCTTTGTTCCATGCATCCTTATTTTGAATAGTATTGTCCATGATTTCCTCTCATCAATAAATTATAATTATATATTATATCATTTTTTTTAAGATTTACCGGATTTATTGACTTTAGCTCGAAATAAAGGTACAATTTCAAGGTTGTCGTTGTATATTTACAACTCATAGGATCGGATTATTTAGAAGGATGAATCAAATGTCAGAAATGAAAAAAATCATTGCCAATGAAGTGCAAAAGCGAAGAACTTTTGCAATTATTTCTCACCCGGATGCTGGTAAGACCACACTCACAGAGAAATTGCTTCTTTACGGAGGTGCCATCCGCGAAGCTGGCACAGTCAAATCCAGAAAATCTCAAAAGCATGCTGTCTCAGACTGGATGGAAATCGAAAAACAAAGAGGTATTTCGGTAACATCAAGTGTGCTTCAATTTAATTATAGCGGATTTTGCATCAATATTTTGGATACACCAGGTCACCAGGATTTCAGTGAGGACACTTATCGTACTTTGATGGCTGCTGATAGTGCGGTCATGGTCGTCGACAGCTCCAAAGGTGTTGAGGCTCAAACCAAAAAACTCTTTAAAGTATGTAAAATGCGTGGTATTCCAATTTTCACATTCATAAACAAGCTTGATCGTGAGGGACAAGACCCATATGAGCTGCTTGAAGATATTGAGAACAACCTTGGAATACGTTCTTACCCGATGAACTGGCCAATAGGCATGGGAAAGCACTTCAAAGGAGTGTACGACCGATCGCTTGGTCAAATTGAACTTTTCACCGAGGGCAATCATGGACAGTCTAAGCTCAGTACTGTAACTGGTGACATCAACGATCCTAAATTTCAATCACTCCTAAGTTCGGACCTGCATCAAAAGTTGATTGACGATTTGGAACTGCTCGAACATGCAGGCGACCCATATGACCTTGAGAAAATCGTCGCAGGTGAGCTCACACCGGTATTTTTTGGTAGTGCACTTACCAATTTCGGTGTCGAGACATTCTTGAAATCATTTATTGAATTAACACCACCTCCAACGCCTCGATCAAGTGACCAAGGACTGATTGATCCTGTAACAGAAAATTTCACAGGCTTCATATTCAAGATCCAAGCCAATATGAACCCGACACATAGAGATCGTATTGCTTTTTTAAGAATCTGTTCAGGCAAATTTGAAAAAGGCATGCAAGTCAATCATGTCCAAGAAAACAAAAAAGTCAGACTTGCGCAACCACAGCAATTCATGGCGCAAGATCGCGTAGTTGTGGAGACTGCATATCCTGGAGATATTATAGGGATTCATGACCCTGGCATCTTCAAAATTGGTGACACACTTTGTGAAGATAACTCAAAAATCGCTTATGATGGCATTCCTGTATTTGCGCCTGAGCACTTTGCCAAGGTTTTTACAAAAAATGCGATGAAACGCAAGCAGTTTATCAAAGGCATCACACAGTTGGCCGAAGAAGGTAGTATTCAAGTCTTTAGACGCCCGAATATTGGAGTTGAAGAGCTCATTATCGGTGTCGTCGGAATACTTCAATTCGAAGTGCTCGAATACAGACTCAAAAATGAGTACGGTGTGGATGTTATCATAGAGAATCAACCATACCGTCATGTCAGATGGATAAAGTCCGACCAGTTCGATCCAAAGAAATTCTCCATTACTATGGATACCATGCTTGTTGAAGACCATGATGAGAACCCGGTACTGATCTTCCAAAATGAGTGGTCGATCAAGCAGGTTGAAGATCGAAATAAGGACATTACTTTACATGAGATTTCCATCAGAAAATAGAAAAATGTTTGACCCCATGCTTATATGTGCATAGGGTCAAACGTTTATTTTTTTTTGCTGACCAATTTCAATCCAAATGCACTTGAAATCAATCCAAGCAACAATGCCAAAGCAGTAACTGAAACCCATAGAACCAATGTCATTGAACTCATATCAAGGGCAGGTAGAAACTGGACAGTACCCTCGAATGCATTACTCAAGCGCCCTGAGAAAATGGTAAAGACCAATCCTGAAACAAACGCTGAAAATCCTGTTATTAAAATACCTTCTGTCACAAAAGGAAAATTGATGAACCAAGTGGGAGCACCAAGCAACCTTAGAGTCCTTATATGCTCGCGATTGCTATGAATACCTTCCCTAATGATATGTGATGTAATTATGAACGTTGAGATGCTTACGGATAATCCGACGACAATTCCTATAATCTCAATAAAATCAATTATGTTTTCAAGTTGATCAAGGACATCCTGGTTATCTCTTACAAATGACACGTTTTTGGTTTCATTCAATTCTTTGACGATATTCAATCGATTTTCAAAGTCGAAACTGAGTTCAAAATATGGATCAAATGGATTCTCTGTAAACGATTCAAGTACTTTGGCATCACTACCAAGAATTTTTTCCATATCATCATAGGCTTCACTCGCCTCAATATATCTAAGACCATTGACCCCATCGATTTTTTCGATATTCTCCTGAAGATCATCAAGCGCATACGGATTCAAGCCGCTTACATAATAGACACTGATTTCTGCCTCATCACTGATCAGACCCATCCAAGCATTGCTCATCCACCATCCTGAGACAGTCAGAATCAATATAAAAAATATCATCGTCAAACTCACCAAAGACAGGATCGAAGAGGTTTTGTTCAACATGAAAATGGTTTTGATCTCTCTAAAAAAGTAACCACCGTTTTTTATGAACTTTGACATTAAATCCGCCTTTCAATCTGCATATCACCTGCATTCATTTTAATAAAGACTCCATTATGAAAATCTTCTATCAAGTGAGTGGCATGTGTTGTTATGATTACTGTTGTATCTGTATCCGTGAATGATGTCAACAATTCCAGAATATTTATAGCGTTCTCCTTGTCCAAATTGCCTGTTGGTTCATCTGCAATGATCAAAACCGGTTTTCTTGCCACCGCTCTGGCTATACTGACTCTTTGGCATTCGCCCCATGACAGTCGATCAACTGTATGTTTCAGTTTGTGACCAAGTCCAACACGTTCTATGCTTTCTATCGCATAATTTTTTATGGTATGAAGAGGCAGGTCAAGGAATCTCATACCAAGCATGACATTTTCAAGAACAGTCCTACCTTCAAGCAGCCTGAACTCTTGAAAAACAGGTCCCATGCTTCTTCTGATCATTTGGATTTTCTCTGAATTATCAGACTGAATGCTTTCTCCCAAAACTTCAAAAGATCCGTGAGTCGGAAATTCCATTCCCAGAATTAGTTTCAACAAACTCGTTTTTCCCGAACCACTTGGCCCTGTTATAAATACGAGATCACCTTTGTCGATATGAAAATCAAATATCTTCAAGGCTTCTGTACCATCTGGATAGGACAATCCCACTTTTTTTGCTACGATCATAATTCACCTCAAAATAATTTTATTGTAATGGACAACACGATAGCTTTGTCTTTCATAGTGATATTCTTGATGGTATTCTTTCCAAGTATCGACTCAAGTTTAAAGCTCAGATCACCTTCACTGAATAAATCAGTGATAGCACTTTCACTGAGTGGCAAATCATAGAATGTACCTGATAGAACAGAAAATTCCACTGTCTGTGGATCAATCAGCACAAATTGTCCTTGTAGCTCCAAATTATAACTTGGAAACTCCAGGTCGACTGAACCATCTTTAAATATGAACTTCAGTTCAGGCAAATCTTTTCTAGATGACAAAATTTCATTGAACTTAACCTGCTGTATGGTTCCGACTGCTGAGAGCAATGAGATTCTCACATCAATCGTATCTTCAGGCAAATCACCTCTCTCGATGATGGTATTGAAAGCTTTGACGGTCTCAGAAAACATGGGTTTCAAACTTTTCCAGACATTTTCTATGGAAGTTAGGTAATCTTCATAATAAGCTTTATCAGCTTCAAGACTATCCAGATATTCCTCAAGTGCTTTGGCTGCATCTTCTTTTGACGACAAAGTCTCCTCAAGTACTTTTTGGCTGTTTTCCATATCAACAATCAATGTTTCGAGCTCCAGTTTCTCCCTTTCAAGAATTCTCTTGCTCACATCGATTTCGTCCATCAACCTGATTGTGTTTTTAGATAGATCACGAATCAAATTCATACGCCCCAGAAAATCACTGATGTTTTCAGATCCCAAAATCATATGCAAATATGAGCCCACACCAGCTCTTTGTTGGTGCTTTAATATTTGTTTAAGGCTGTCCTGAATGGCAATGTAGTTTTCATTTTCAGTTTCAATCATTTTCGTTTTTTGGATACTTTCTTCGTTCAACTGTTCAATGTTCATTTGAAGTTTAGCCATTTCAGTGTTTAACAACTCTATTTCGGAGGACAAAATAAAGAGTGCTTCAACCGTTTCCTGTTCGGTCTCACTTATTGCTTCCAATTTCTCTTTTGCTTCATCCATAGGTTGATTGTCATTTTCAACAGTGAACCCGAAACCTACCAATATCAATAGAGATATCAATAAGATCATTATTCGCTTTGTGTTTTTCACCATACCTTCCTCCCTAAATCGGTCTAAAGATACCGATTCTTAATTTTATCAGATTTTTTCATATGAAACCATAAAATCTAAAAAACAATTGTGTTATAATACTAGGACATGCTAAAAATTTTCTCGAGGTGTTCAATGTGTCCTAGAACTGTATCCACTGTAATCTATACCATGACTTCACTTTTTTTGATAACGGTCATGTTCGCATCACATATATATTTTTCCCACATAGTTGTCATATCTATCTTATTGCTGCTGACTGTGACAACGCTCATTCAAACCTCTTATTTTATCCATCAGGATCTACATTCGGATTGCGTCAAAACGACAGATCGTATATTCGAAGACTTTTATATGTTGGTTGCAGGATCTCTTGTTACTTTCATTTTGGTCAAAATGGGATTATCAGCCATTCTAGCTTCTGCATTGGTAGGTGCTATAGGCAGCCTGTTATTGAAACAATCTGCACTGGCAATCTTTACCGGCTCTTTTGTCGGTATGACTTCGATTCATATTTTCACGAATATGGATTTATTGGTTGCCGCAATCATTGCAGGTCTTTTGTTTTCTTTTGGTAAAGAGGCATTTCCAGGCATTGGCGGTAAACTTGGTACAACAGCGTTTTTTGGTGCATTACCCGTTCTGTTGGTACGATATCCGTCCACGTTTGATTTCTTCAATGGCGGTATAGATGTGACTCATCTGGATTTCTCGACTGGTTTCATAGTCTTATTGATTGCGCTGAGTGCAATAGCCGCTTACTTGACCTATTTCTTATCCGATAGATGGCTAAAAAACATCGTGTTGAGTTCGAGTCTGGTTGCCATTTTCGCTGAATTGACACTCCATTTTATTATGGATACCAATGCAGGAGTATTATCCGCAGCAATCTATTGCGCTACATTTGCAGGAATGAGCACAAAAAAAAGACTTCATCCTGAATCGGTATTTTTGCTTGCTGGTGCCTTAAGTGGTTTTATTTACTTCAATTCAAGTCCGATTTTTGTTGGAATTGGCGGGAAAATGGGAACATCGGGATTTATTGCGTCCATGGCGGCAAAAATGATAACGGATTATAGCAATAAAATAAAAAATATCATATAATGTAGATGATTCTTTTAGATTAGGAGGCGTTAAAATGCTCAAATTTGCAACAAATATCATGTTCATACTCATAATTTTCGTACTCGCCACATCATTGCCTTTGAGTACTGATATTTTAACACTCAATTTGTCACAACCCATAATTGAAAATCCTGACGAGAACCCCGTAGTAGTGGTATCTGACATAACAATCGAGTCAAACAGCGATTATATGATCACCGATGGAAATCTTTCATTTTCACTCATCAGTTCAACTGAACAATTTCCCGAAGATCTGTTAAGCCACATTACTTTGAACCTAATTGGAAGTAAGAGCCAAGGGTCCACACTTCCACTAGATCAAGTTGCACAGATGTCGCCAAATTCCGTCGGAACGGCACGTGAATATACTGTAGACCTCAGTTCAGTTCTTGAATCTCTGCCAGAAGATTATTATACACTTCAGATTGCACCTGACAAAGATTATGCTCCAACACAAAATAGTGAAAGCCTGGAGCATATGGCTTCCACATATGATTTTGGCTTCATTTATAATGGTACCTCAAATGTTCTACCTTCGGGAGTCATTGGTATGACACTTTACTATCCGACACCTGATTATGAAATGTTGGTTCCCGTCACAAGAGCGGTTCCAACGCCTGACAACAGATGGAGAAGTTTATACACCCAATTGGCTGGTGGTTCAAAACCTGGTCTTGGTCTTATAGAAGGCGAACAAGTCATTCCTCACTCACCTAACATCAGAATCTCAAATGGTATAGCTAACGTATATCTTTATAGTCAAAGTTTAACAGGTTTCGAAGACAAATTCCCCGTCATCACAGAATCCATAGCTCAATCAATGTTGTCCATGGGATTTATATCAGATGTCAACTTTTTAGTCAATGACAGTAGTACTGGTACATTTGGCAATGTGGATTTATCCAAATCTTATGCAAATGGCAATTCGTTCATAGGATATGTTGGATATAATTCAGATTCAGAATATGCATTTTTGATGCCACTCACGAAAATGGTCGGTCCTGATGTTCAAATGCCTGATCGAATTAATGAGATATGGAACATACTCAAGTTCAACGATTCCGAGATGACTTACAGTGAAGAATGGATTCAACTGGTTCCACCTCAAGTTGAGATGATCGATTTCAATCTCGAGGGCGATTTGCTCACATTGAACTTAAATGAGGCATTCAATACCCTCACTACCGCAGAATCGGTTGAGTCGAAAATGTTGATAGACAGTCTTTTATATTCATTCACCTCCATTACTGAAGTGAATCGTATCAAGATCACTGTAGATGGGAATACACCTACCAATCCAGAATTAGCAACTGAATTGGTGCCACCTCCATACATCAATATGGAACCATAATGACAAAACGCCAGTTGAAGTCAATTCAATTGGCGTTTTTTATGTGCTTTAAAGTATGTTGTATATATGTCCAGCAAGCTTGGTAAGAGCTTCGGGATCTGATACGTGTATCGTTCTATGTGTTTTGACGATTATTCCTTGATCCTCAAGTTGTTGAAAAGCGCGATGTAACTGACGGTATGTCGTCCCAATGAATTCCGATATTTCTTGAAAAGAATCTAAAAGTTCGAGGCTATTCCCCTCGCC
>JAWSUW010000104.1:0-13163 GCA_033549245.1 Bacillota bacterium
GCATCACCGGCACCAATGCCAGACCATCCATCGCACCAACCTTCGGCATCGAAAACATGCTGGGCACAAATCCTTTGACATTCGGAATCCCAACTGACGAGGCGTTTCCTTTCGTCCTCGACTGCGCGACTTCCATCACCCAGCGCGGCAAAATTGAAGTCTACCAAAGAGTAGGCAAAGACCTGCCGGCAGGTTGGGTCATCGGCTCGGATGGAGAACCAAGAACTGATACCGAAGCGGTCCTAAGAGACCTCGTTACAGGCGGCGCCGCTTTGGCTCCACTCGGCGGAATCGGCGAAGAACTCGGTGGCTACAAGGGCTACGGTTATGCAGCAGTGGTTGAAATCCTATCCGCAGCACTTCAGGGTGGTGCTTTCCTAAGAGCGCTTTCCGGAATGTCTGACGGCAAAAAAGTACCATACAATCTCGGTCATTTCTTCATCGCAATCGACGTTGAAGCCTTCACATCGCTTGACGAATTCAAAAAAACCACAGGCGATATACTGCGCGAACTCCGCGCTTCCAAAAAAGCCCCGGGCGTAGAACGCATCTACACCGCCGGCGAAAAAGAATATCTCGCCTTTGTGGAACGCACCGAAACTGGCGTTCCGATCAATGAAGCCCTTGAGAAGGATATTGAGGCGCTAGGTGGTATGTACGGTGTGTCAGTGTAGGTGCTGATTGGGGACAGGTACATATTGGTACCTGGTGATAAGTGCGCGCCGGTGGTTTTGGGCTCGGACGAGCCCAGTGGTTTATGGCTGACGCCATGTAGTTTTGCATTCTTGCGAATGCAGTAGTTGGGAAGGACGTTGGTGCTTGGGAACGCACCGTGTAAAGATCAAGTTCAAAATCATAATCAAGTACAAAATATGGCTTACTGCATCATATGAATCTGTAGAAGAGAAAAAATTGAGAACTTCTCTCATATTTTCCTCTTTTCCTAATTCTTTTGCTTTTCCTGCATTTCTTGCACTCCGCGCATTTCATGACCTTCACAACGCGTGTCTATGTACTAAGAATTACAGATGTACAAAGACGCTAATAAGTTTCCTTCGCACTATATAGAACATAGTTACATAGGCTCCTGTGTTTGCGGGCAAACACTACGTCACCCAATATTTCCGCATCGCGGAAAATTGTAACTACGCGATTTTTTGCTTCGCAAAAAATTAGGTACCAATTTGCACCTGTCCCCAATTGGAATTTCGGGCGCGTATTTTGCGCCCAAAGGTTTTTTCACTTGATCTTGATCTTGATCTTGATCTTGACCTTTTCTTTTCCCAACCACTAACCACTGCACTCGCTAGAGTGCAAAACCACTGCGCGGGCACGCCTTAAGTGCCCACACTCGCGCAAAACCACTTGTGAACCCGCGAGAGGAAAATCAATTTGACTTAGGTACCAATTTGCACCTGTCCCCAATTGGTACCCCAATTGGTACCTCAATTGTTACCCGGTTATTTTCCTCTCGCGAGTTCACACTGAATTCACATTCAAGAAGTAATATAATAAAATAGACAAATAGAATAAACGAATAATATCAATTTAGCAGGTCAAAGGAGCGGTTAAACCCATGAAATCATTTTTAAAGAATAAGAAGACGAAACGTCTTATCGTAATTGGTGTGATAGCATTACTCTTGATTGTAGGAGTACCATATCTCGTCTCGAACATCGGACAGCGAAGAGAGAGTACAGAGGAACTGTACACAATGGTTTCCGCTGAAAACAGGGACATCACCGTATCGCTTTCCGGAGCTGGAACGCTCAAGCCGGCGGACTCATATGTTGTGACGACATTGACTTCGGGCGACGTGATCAGCGCACCTTTTGAGGAAGGCGACGTTGTGGAGAAAGATGCGATTCTGTTTGAGATTGACAGCTCAAATGTGGGATCGAACATTGAAACCGCTGAAATCAGCCTGGCAGAAAGCCAGAGAAATTACAATCGTAAACTTGAGAACGTAGATGACCTCACCGTGCGTTCGGATGTGGCGGGAACAATCGTAACATTCGATCTCAAAGTGGGCGACACCGTTCAAATGGGTCAAATGATCGCAACAGTGAGAAACAGCTCAGTCATGACCATTACGCTCCCGTTCGGTAGTGAGGATGTGAAATCACTAGCAATCGGTCAATCCGTACTGGTCACAGTGACAGATACTTATGAAACTTTAGAGGGCAAAATATCTGAGATCAGCACAGTCAATGAAGTGCTCCCGGGCGGAATGATCACAAATAAAGTAACAATTGACGTCATTAATCCGGGCGGGCTTAGACCTGATCACGTGGCGACAGCCATGGCGGGCAGCATTGCCAGTTTTGACAGCGGCAATTTCGCATACAAAGACGAAAGCGCAGTGATGGCAAAAACTTCAGGAGACGTGAAGGAAATCCGCGTCAAAGAGGGCGACACCGTTGCAGATGGCGAAGTGCTAATCATACTCGACAGCACGATGCTCATGGACGAGATCCAGATTGCGAAAAACAACCTCAGAAGAGCCCAGATTTCGCTCGACAGCCAGTACGACGCCCTCGACAATTACATGATTTTGTCACCGATTGGCGGGACAGTGATCGAGAAGAACTACAAAGCCGGCGACAAGCTCGAGGCGGGCAAGGCCCTGACCACGATTTTCGACCTGAGCCACCTTACAATGACCCTTTATATCGACGAACTGGACATTAAGAAAATAAGTGTCGGACAACCCGTAAGCATTACAGCGGAAGCGGTTGAGGACAAGACCTTCATAGGCGAAGTCACCAAGGTCAACATCAACGGCATCACCAGCGGCGGCACGACCACTTACCCCGTGACCATTCAGATTGATCAGACCGACGAGTTGCTGCCCGGCATGAATGTCGACGCAAAAATCGTCATCGAATCGAAGACCGCAGTCCTTGCAATACCGGCTGAAGCAGTGCTCCGGGGGGATAGGGTCCTGGTTAAGAACGATTCGGAAGAAGCAGTTGCTGACGCACCTGAGGGGTACAAATTCCTGGACGTGAAGACCGGCATTTCCGATCTCAATTACATTGAAATCACAGAAGGACTCTCCCTTGGAGATGAAGTAGCCATAGAAAAACGCGTCGCTAAAGACTCCTTCACATTTGGCCGTCCACCTCAAGGAGAAGATCCGTTTGACGAGGAGGTCGAGCAACCATGAAGCCCCTCATAGAGTTTAGAAATTTAAGCAAAATCTATCAAATGGGCGAGACCGAAGTGCGTGCTGTGGATGGAATGTCCATGCAGATTATGCCTGGAGAATTCGTTGCAATCGTCGGACAATCGGGTTCAGGAAAATCCACTTGTATGAACATCATCGGATGCCTTGATGTGCCGACTTCCGGCAACTATTTTCTAGGTGGTCAAGATGTCGGCGAACTCGACGACGATGAACTCGCGGACATCCGAAACAAAATGGTCGGCTTCATTTTCCAGCAGTACAATCTGCTTCCGAAACTTTCCGTACTTGGCAACGTGGAACTCCCGCTGCTTTATGGCGGATTATCGAAAAGCGAGCGCGTGGAACAGGCGACCAAGGTGATCACCAAAGTGGGACTACTCGACAAAATCAACAACTTGCCAAGTCAACTTTCGGGAGGCCAGCAACAACGTGTCTCGGTAGCGAGAGCGCTTGCCGGCAACCCGTCCGTGATTCTCGCAGATGAGCCGACCGGTGCACTCGATTCCAAAACCGGTAAAGAGGTACTGGAACTGCTCACGAAACTTCATTCTGAAGGCAACACAGTAGTACTCATCACGCATGACAATGAAATCGCAGGACAAGCTCAGCGCATCATCAGACTCGAGGATGGACACATCATCTTCAATGGCACCCCCGATCAGGAGGTGACGCACGCATGAATTTATTTAAATCCTTTCAAATGGCCATCAGCAACATATGGTCGCGGAAAGTCCGTTCTCTTTTGACGATGCTCGGCATCATTATCGGCGTCGTTGCGGTAATCGTCATTGTCGGACTGGGCAACGGTCTTGAGAATTATATGGTAGACAGTTTCAAAAGCATGGGCACTGACCTACTTACAGTAAATGTCGTGGGTAGAGGGTCAGCCAGAACCGTTTCGACCGAAGAAATGTATGAACTCGTAGAGGACTATCCGGAATATTTGACTTCGGTATCCCCACAAGTGTCCCTCGGAGGTAAAGTGAAAATCGGAAACGAGACGCTTGATTACACCTCCGTGACCGGAACAGGTGAAGACTATATGGTCATGAAAAAATTCACCCTTGAGTCCGGGCGGTACATCAGCTATGTCGATATCGACCGAAGGAACAGTGTCGCAGTGGTCGGTGCCTACATCAACAATGAATGGTTCAGAGGGGAAGCCCTTGGCAAAACGCTTAGAATCAATGGCCAGCTTTACGAAATCGTTGGTGTACTCAGTGCCGAAACAGACGAAATAGAAGAAGGGGGTGGCGATGACGCCATTTACATCCCTTATACTGTTGCTGCAAAATCAGCGGGCATCAGAAACATTTCGAGTTATACGTTTGGGATTGCCAATGAAGATCTCGTGAAAGAATCCAAACAGATCATAGATGACAAACTTTACGATGTGTTCGGTGATCAGGACGCCTACAGAATCATCAGTCTCACAGAACTTTTGAGTATGATGAGTTCCATGGTGGACATCATGATTACCATACTTGCCGCAATTGCCGGAATTTCACTGGTTGTCGGCGGTATCGGCATCATGAATATCATGCTGGTGTCCGTCTCTGAACGTACACGTGAGATAGGTATCCGCAAGGCACTTGGTGCCAAAAGACATCATATATTACAGCAATTCGTCATTGAAGCCGCAACCACGAGCGCCATTGGTGGACTCATAGGCATCGGCCTTGGGTACGCCCTTTCAGATTTGGCATCGAGAATAATCGTTGTGGCACTGGAAGAAGAAATTGTGGTGGCCGCATCAGCATCCGCGGCATTTGGAGCCTTTGCCATCTCGGCGGCAATCGGCATTTTGTTCGGATATTTGCCGGCAAGAAAAGCCGCAAGACTCAATCCAATCGACGCATTGCGATATGAATAGACAAACGAGGAGAATAGAGATGAAAAAAATGTTTTCAATCGTGCTGATCTTCAGCATGTTATTAACGGCTATGCCGGTATATGGTCTTACCGTGGATTCCCCGGTTTCTCAAGATCTGATGGAAGACACGATCAGAGCTCTTGGAGTCATGAGCGGTGACGAAAAAGGCGATCTCAGACTGGGCTTTTTTGTCAAAAGATCTGAGTTCGCACAAATGATGGTACAGGGTTCCATTTACAAAGACACTGTGAATGGCGGATTGGATACCTCTGTATTCAGCGACGTGAAATACACGCATTGGGCGGCTGAACCGATTAAAATCGCAGTCAATGCGGGATGGTTCAGCGGATATCTGGATGGCACGTTCAAACCGGACGATTACATCAGAATAGAAGAAGCGGCAACAGCGATTCTCAGACTCCTCGGTTATACCGCAGAGGACCTGAACGGCTCTTATCCAATGGCGCAACTCTCCAAATTCAACTCACTTGGCCTGAATGACGGCGTCGGCAAAACAGCCGGAAAGTACCTGACCCGTGGTGAACTTTTGGTGATCTTCTATAACCTTATGGAGACGGACACCAAAGCGGGCAGACCTTATGGTGAGACGCTTGGATACCTGATGGTCGGCGGCAAAATCGATTATTCCACACTCGTGAGTTCAGTAACCAGTGGACCATTTGTTTTTAGAGGTGGAGATTTATTCAGACTGCTTCCTTTTACTAGAGACAACGTGACACTTTTTAAAGATGGCAGGGAAACTTCTAGTTTGAACATCAACCCTTACGATGTTTACTATTACAGCAAAAACTTACGCACCGTTTGGATCTACAGCCAAAAGGTGAGTGGACTTTATACAAAGGCATTGCCTTCTGCGGTTTCTCCTACATCGGTGATGGTCGCAGGCAATACGTACACAATCGGAACAAGTGAGGCAACCTATAAATTATCCGATCGTGGCGATTTCTCCATTGGTGAAACGGTTTCGCTGTTAATCGGCATGAACGGCGAAGTGGTCGATGTCATTGCTCCGGAATCCGCAAATGGAATCCAGTACGGTGTGGTGACCAAATCGGAAAAAGTAAGCTATGAAGACGGTGCAGGTCGCATCATCATTGACAACTCTGTCTTGGTCGCCTGTACAGACGGCGTGCTTCGTCAATACATGACGGGCAGCACTTTATTCGCAAAGGGCAATATTGTCTCGGCGACAACCTCCAATACAGAAACGGTGGTCAAAACAGTGAGTCCTTCTTACTTCAGCGGTTTACTGAATTCTGATGTGACAAGATACGGTACCTATGAGATTGCAAAAGGTGTGGAAATCATCGATACGAACACAAGAGGCGATTTCATGAGCGTGTATCCGTCAAGACTGGAAGGATCACTACTCAGCTCATACAACATCCGTTATTTCACACTGAACGAAGATGATAAAGTGGATCGACTGATCCTCAACAACGTCACAGGCGATCTCGAAACCTATGGCATGGTCACAGACGTGGAAGAAACAACCACTGTGATTGAGAGCCCGCCTTCAGCGGATCCTTTGGCACCAGTGGTTCCACCCGTCATCAACATGACCGGTGTATATGAATACCAACTTAATGGAATAAGAGGCATTCACACTACAAACGGCGAACTCATCGACATCTCGGAAGGCCCATCTGTGTTCTGGTTCGATGATGGCAAAGTGGACAACATTTACAATATGAGCGGATTCATCCTCGATTCCTTAAACCAGATTTCAGCGACCCGTTTGAACGAGACCTACAAAGTGGCCGAAGATGTGCAAGTCTACCAGCGCCTTGGCGGGGAATATTTCCTCGTGAACGTCGCGACCGTTTCCAATACGAATGAATTCAGTTTAGTGGGTTACCGAGACTCAGGTTTCCGCGCTGGCGGACTGATCAGGGTGATTGTGGCAACTAAGAAATAGAGGTATATATGATAACCATTTTACTTGTAGAAGACGACCGCCATCTGAGAAAACTGATGGCGTACCATCTGGAGCGTGAAGGCTATACGGTGTTTATGGCTTCGAATGGCCTTGAAGCACTGGATGTGATAGAAACTACCCACGTGGATTTGATGATCAGTGACGTCATGATGCCTGAGAAAGATGGATTTGCACTCACCCGTGAAGTGAGGGGAGCTTCCAGTGAGTTCCCAATCCTTCTCGTGACGGCGCGTGAGCGTTTGGATGACAAGAAGCAGGGCTTTTCAGCCGGTGCGGATGACTATATGGTAAAACCTGTTGAAATGGAAGAAATGATTCTTCGGGTAGAAGCGCTATTAAGACGTTCGAAGATTCAAACTGACAGGAAACTTGTGGTGGGCAGCACCGTTTTAGATTATGATACTTTAAGAGTGGAACGACCAGGTGAATCGGTGGAACTTCCAAAAAAGGAATTTTATCTATTGTTCAAGTTGTTATCCTACCCCAAACAAATCTTTACACGCCAACAACTGATGGACGACATCTGGGGCATTGACTCAATTGCAGAAGAAAGAACTGTGGATGTGCATATCAAGAGGTTACGTGAAAAGTTTGAAGAAAATGAGGATTTCTCAATCATTACCATAAGAGGTCTGGGCTATAAGGCGGAAAGAAATGAAACTATTTAAGTTCAAATCCATATATACCAAATTTGTGGTGACGATTGTTTTGATTTTGGTTATCTCGAGTTTTCTCTCGTTGACCTTTGTCTCATCTATGATCGTTTACATGCTTCATACTCCGATGGTTGACATGATGAAGGACAAAGCCGCGGAAATTGACAGTCTTTATAGGGAATACAAAATTCCTCCCGAGGAGCTTGTGAGGATAGCTGATACCGGATTTCTGACGATTGAGTTTTATGAGGATGAATCACTTTTGCTTGAAAGTGTGCCAGAGGTTACCCCTCAGATGCTTGAGGATACTGAAAACCACACTGATGGCTTGCTTATATCAGCAAAAGATGTGAAGTCTGATCGACCGCCGTACTTGATTTCTGAGGTCGCGGACAGATGGGTGCTTATAAGGCTTGAAATCAATGGTGACATGTTCCGTTATATCGCCATGTCATTGAGATCGGTTTTGGCTATCAGTGTACTGATTTCCATTGGAATTGTGTTGATTGCCGTCAAGCGGATCGTGAGACCGATGAAACGTCTTACTGCAGCAACCCAAAAGGTCGCAGTGGGGGATTTCGATGTTCGGGTGGAATACGATGGTGTAGATGAGATGGGCGCACTTGTGAAGAATTTTAACACGATGACCCGAGAACTTCAGAATATCGAATATTTGAGAAAGGATTTTGTGAGCAGCGTGTCTCATGAATTCAAGACTCCTATTGCATCAATCGGAGGGTTTGCCAAAATTTTAAGAAATGATTCGCTGGAACCCTCAGCAGTCAAAGAATATGCGGACATTATCGTCTCTGAGACGGACCGTCTTTCAAAACTGTCCTCAAATCTATTGAGGCTGTCCAGTCTGGAGAACCAATCGATTGTGGACCGTATTCACACCTTTTCCCTGGATGAACAGATCAGAAGGGTTTTGGTACTACTTGAGCACAAGTGGAGCGAGAAAAATCTGGAGCTTGAAGTGGCTCTGGACTCAATCGCATTCAGTGGCGATGAGGAATTGCTTCAGCAGGTCTGGATCAATCTGATAGAAAATGCCATCAAATTTTCACGTGAAGACGGCTTGTTGACGGTCAAAGCTTCAAAAGTCAATGACGAGGTCGTCGTCAATATCACCGATTCGGGTGCAGGAATGGATGAGGATACACTGAGCAGGATTTTCGAGAAATTCTATCAGGGCGATTCCGCACATGCCACCGAAGGTAATGGCCTCGGACTTTCCATTGCCAAACGCATCATCGATTTGCACGATGGATCAATCGAGGTTAAATCAACTGTTGGTGTTGGGACTGAGATTATAGTGAGATTATAGTGAGGAACTCACGATAACCTCACTATAATCCGCGTAGTTACAATTTTCCGCGATGCGGAAATATTGGGTGACGTAGTGTTTGCCCGCAAACACAGGAGCCTATGTAACTATGTTCTATATAGTGCGAAGGAAACTTATTAGTGTCTAAGTAAATCCTAATGCTCTGTAAATAGAAGCTAAATGGTTAGAATTGGTTAGAATGGGGACAGGTCCAAACTGGTACCTAGCATCGCTAGGTACCGTTTTGGACCTGTCCCCATTTGTTTTCCCCGCTCTCCCTGCCCTCCCCGCCCTTCACCTGCATTTCCCTTACGCGCCAATCTTTAACTTTTTGTAAAAATATGTTATAATATAACTTGGTATTAGTTGCGTTGCGTGAAGTAGGTACTTGTAGTAGCTAGGGTTATGAGCATTGATACGTATGAAACTATGTGGATTGGTGTTAGTGACCCATCATTATTGCGAAAGGGTATTGAAAAATGAATGCGAGAACTGGGGTTTGTACAGGTCCTATAAAGGGCATGGACTATACTATTTTCATAATGGTATAAAGCGAGGCAATCATGTCGAAACTTAAACACTCTAACTCTCTGTGAAAACAGAAGTTGGGGTGTTTTTTTATTTAAACCTAACAAGAAACGGAGGTGAAGAATTGAAAACACTGGAATTTGCAATAGAAAGATGGGAAACGATCCTTGGATTGACCATCGACCACTTTGAAATTGTATTGACTGCAATGGCGATATCCATCACGATGGGCGTGTTGGTAGGCATCATGATCACTTATAACAAAACTGCAGCAAAAATTGTGCTGAACATTGCCAATGTCATGATGACAATTCCTAGTTTGGCGCTTTTCTCAATTTTGATTCCACTACTTGGTATCGGTAGAGCCCCTGCAATAGCGGGACTTGTTCTATATACTCAGTTGCCGATTATCAGAAATGTGTATACCGGAATCATGAACATTGAGCCATCGATAATCGAATCGGCTAGAGGCATGGGTCTGAAAAAATCGAAAATCATGTTCAAAGTTAAACTTCCACTTGCATTTCCTGTCATTATGACAGGCGTGAGGACAGCAACCGTCATGGGCATCGGCCTTGGTGCGATTGCGGCGTACATTGGAGCAGGAGGACTTGGGCAATATATTTTCCAAGGGATCAACAGAGGGAACGACAAAATGATCCTTATAGGAGCCATCATGGTTTCCGTGATTACCGTAGTGATCGATAGAGGACTTGCTTTTGTACAGAAGAGATTTGAGATATAGATGGAGGTGAGGAACAATGATAAAATTCGAAAAAGTAGTGAAACGATATAATGATAAAGATCTGCCGGCAGTGGATGAACTAGACCTTCATATTGGAAAAGGTGAAATTTGCATGCTCGTTGGACCGTCGGGTTGTGGCAAGACGACAACCATGAAGATGATCAACAAACTTATAAAAGCAACATCTGGAAAAATCTACATAGACGGTCAGGATATCGAAAAGGTAGATCCGATCAAATTGAGATTGGACATTGGATATGTCATTCAGGACACCGGACTTTTTCCACATATGACCATTGCGGAAAATATCGCAACAGTTCCACAAGAAAAAGGCTGGGATAGAAACAAAATCAGAAACAGAGTGGACGAATTGCTGGAACTTATGGATCTCGATCCTGAGAACTTCAGAGATAAAAAACCAAAAGACCTAAGTGGTGGACAAAAACAAAGAGTCGGTGTCGCAAGAGCACTGGCGGCTGACCCACCAATCATGTTGATGGATGAGCCTTTTGGAGCACTCGACCCGATAACAAGAGGCAAACTTCAGGATGAATTCTTGAGAATACAGGAAAAAATCGGCAAGACGATTGTCTTTGTAACGCATGACATTGATGAAGCACTTAAGATGGGCGATAAGATTGTGGTCATGAGAGATGGTAAGGTGGTCCAATTTGGATCGCCAACTGAGATTCTATCAGAACCTGCAGATGAATTTGTATCAGAACTCATCGGTGCTAACAGCAATCTAAAAATGATGAAACTAATGAAATGTAAAGATATTATGCGTCAGATTCCATATGTTGAAGCAACAACGACTACAGAACAGGCACTTAAAGTGGCTAGGGAAAGCGATGTCAACAACTTGCTTGTTACTGAACATGGCCAAAAGCTGATTGGATATGTCAGCATTGGAATGCTCTATAGAAATGAAAATAAAATCGTCGGTGATTTTGTCAGACCTATCGGAGAGACTGCAACACCTAAAACGACACTTCAAGACGTACTTTCGGATATGTTTGCACTTGGCAGAAAGACAATCTTTGTATCTGGCATCAAGGGTAGAGTTGACGGCATTGTGACCATGGACGATCTATTGAAGGCGGTGAGAGACGATGACCAAACTTCGTGATTCGGTAATCAGAATTCAAGATATGCTTCTGGTTGTGCTCATATTCGCAATTGCTATCGGATTCAGTTACTATGTGATCAATTATCCTCAAGATAAAATCGTTGAACGATTCATGTCTTATGACAAAATCATCACAGCGATCTCGCAGCATGTCAAGATTGTGGTGATTTCCAGTTTGCTGGCCATCAGTACTTCTGTGCCACTGGGCATTATACTCACCAGACCTGGATTCAAGAAATTCGCGCCAAGAGTGCTCAGCATAGTCAATATCGGACAGACCATACCAAGTCTCGCCATAGTGGCACTTTTTGTCGGCATCCTTGGAATTGGAATCAACACAGCAATTTTGGCATTATGGATCTATTCGCTTCTACCGATACTCAACAATACGTTGGTGGGGATCATAGGGGTGGACAAATCCATAATTGAAGCGGCCAAAGGCATGGGCATGCAGCCCAAACGCATTTTGTTTAAAATTGAAATTCCCCTCGCATTGCCGGTCATGGTGGCGGGCATCAGAACTGCTGTGACCATCAACATCGGTACTGCCATATTTGCGGCATTCGTAGGTGGTGGCGGTCTCGGGGATCTAATTATCGCTGGAAACAATGTCAATAGGTGGCAAATCCTAGTGCTCGGTGCAACACTGCCGGCGCTGATGGCTATCCTATCCGATATAGCATTTGGAATTGTAGAGAGAAAGACAACTATCTAGGAGGTAAATTAATGAAAAGTATTACGATGAAAAGAATGGCACTGACACTTAGTGTGATCTTGGTACTGAGTGTAGCGCTTATAGGGTGTGGCTCAACAGAAAAAGATGTCATAAAAGTGGGTTCAAAAGATTACACTGAACAATTGATTTTAGGTCAAATCACAATTCTTGCACTTGAAGAGGCAGGATTTGAAGTAGAAGATAAAACCAATGTCGCCGGTTCTGATAAAGTCAGAAGTGCGCTGATCGGTGGTGATCTCGATGTTTACTGGGAATACACCGGTACAGCTTGGTTGATGCATCTTCAAAATGATGAAGCCATCACTGATTCTGCTGAAGCATACAGATTAGTCAAAGAGGCCGATGATGCCAACGGATTGGTATGGCTCAACTATGCTCCTTTCAACAACACTTACACCATCATGATGAGAAGAGCGGACAGTGAAGCTTTAGGTGTGGCAAGTATCAGTGATTTGGCAGCTTATATGAATGAAAATCCGGGAGAATTCATTTTCGGAGTGGATCATGAATTTACTGCTCGTCCAGACGGATTGCCAGCACTTGAGGAAGTCTATGGATTTAAAGTTGAAGGAGATTCGCTTGCTGTAATGGATGCGGGAATCCTTTACAAATCACTACTGGAAGAACAAGTTGATACAGGAATGGGCTTTTCAACTGATGGACGTATTGCTGCTTATGATTTTGTAAACCTTGTTGATGACAAAGACTTCTTTCCTGTTTACAACCCTGCTGCAGTCCTCAGAAAAGAGACTATTGAAGCAAACCCTGAAATTGTAGACATATTGAATGAAATCGCATCAAAACTCGACAACGATACAATGATCGAAATGAACTACCTTGTGGACATCGAAGAGATGGAGCCAAAGGCAGTTGCTGAAGATTGGTTGCGTGAGCAAGGGATAATAGAGTAAAGAAAGGAAAGTGCCGGGAAAGCAGTGAGTATAGGAAAAGATTAGTAACAAAATCTTTTGATTTTCCTGCTTTACCAGCATTTCCTGCACTCTCTAAAAAAGGTTTAA
>JAWSUW010000105.1:0-12993 GCA_033549245.1 Bacillota bacterium
ATCATTTGATATGCGTCGTTTTGCATGTCGAGTGTGTCTTTTGCCATGTTGTCCAGAGCTTCTGTTATTTCATTGATATTATGGGAGACTTGCACGAAAGAGGAGGCAATTTCATCACCTGATTTTTTGAGAATCTCAATAAGATTGAGTAATTTTTCAGATGTGGAAAGCATTTTTCCTACAATCAATTTAGTGTTTTTATTATTGCTTTGAACCGTTTCAGCGAGTCTATGAAAATCACTGCAAACTTTCTGGTTCAGTTTTGCGGTCACATCACCAGAGCCAAGTGCGCCAAAGTATTGATCCACATGTTTGATCTGCTTTTTTAAGAACGTATGCAAATACAGGCTTTCGAGGATAACAGCGATAATTAGCCCGGCAATAACAACCACGGAGGATTGGTCCGTCAATATCAATGCTATGATGACAGCAGTCAAAAAAAATGTAAGAGCAAATGTCCTCAAGGATAACGAAAGTTTATTCATAGATGATTCTCCTCACATATCTCTAGTATTAATAACAGAATATTCTTATAACTATATTTATTATTTTAACACTTTAAGAGGAGTTTGACACGAATAATTTTGCCTATAATAAAAAATAAGGCACCAATCAAATTGATCGATGCCTTTAGTCCAAATTCAATATTCAATTCACGTCTTTGTATTCAATTTCCTCGACATCGTCTGAATCGATGTTCACAATCACCTTAGTGCCTGAATGCTCTTCTTCAGATGAGTAATGCTGATAATGCTTTGCTTTTCTGAATATGAGTTGCTTTCCAAGAAAGAAAATGATCATTCCCAAAATGACAATGATGATGCCTAAAATCAAAACCACTGTAGCGAGTGCCGCTTTTGAATTCAGGATGGAAAATACACCTAGAAGCAAAAGTACAACAGAGGAGATGATTGCTTTTTCATCTTGTTTTTTCTGTCCTTTCAAATAAAGAATGATGCCATTAAGTGCGCTCAATACGCATGCGACACCTATCATGAACAGGACTTGGTCTGGATTGATGAAAGCATAAACTCCAACAAATAGAGTTAAAATGCTAGTGATTATAGTCAACTTGCTCTTGATGAAAAAAGCGAAAGTCAGGCCATAAAATCCAATCAATATGAAAATCATTGTAAGAATTCTCACTGCCAGTACACCGACAATGGTAGGGAATGCTATAAAAATCAAACCAATTATTGACATGAACAGTCCAATGATTTGAAAAGCGTTGAGTTTATTATCTGTTGACATTTTCCACCAACCTTGAATATTTTAAGTGTATGTGAGCGTCTATAACTTAGAGTATAGCCTATAATTATGAATAGAATATTAACAAAGTTCGACCTTTGTGGAACTGTTTAATTGAGGATATCCACCAAATCCTTATAATAGTATCTTGTAGCAATGTAATTTTTAGAATATAACCATCTTATGGATTCAATAAGTGCATCTTCATCAGGGATGTCAAGGGATTGAATTTTTAAAGATTTTTGAAATGAACTGAGTGACCATACATCCGTTTCACTTTTGAATCGCTTGTGAATCAATACAAGATGATCAGTCAAATTCTCA
This sequence comes from Bacillota bacterium, assembly GCA_033549245.1. Taxonomy (GTDB): domain Bacteria; phylum Bacillota; class Clostridia; order Peptostreptococcales; family Acidaminobacteraceae; genus Fusibacter_D. The sequence goes on from JAWSUW010000105.1 coordinate 1,573, forward strand.
TCAACACTGACATTCACCAACTTTGAACCGTTTGAGAGGCTTTGATTCAAATAAGGTGTTCTGAGGACTGCATAATCAACAATCCCTTCATTAAGTACATTAAATGCTTCTTTTTCTGTGCGATATTCAATGATGTCGTAAGTAATCCACTTGGTTTTTTCAATGTAATATTCGGCAATCAAACGATCGGTAATTGCAATCTTGGGCACATTGTCAATAGGCTCATTGAAGTATACTATGCCGTATTCTTCGGGATATACCGAAAGAGCAGTGTACTCAAAAAGTTGATTGTAATTCTTGATATATTCCAGTCCGTTGAGCAAAACGGCATCGAACTCACCGTCTTTTGCCAAAGCGATCAAGTCGGATGATTTGTCGTAAAAAGTGATTCCTTGAGGATCTTCTAGTTCACTGGAATATAACATTCCAATATGAATCTTCGATGTTTCCTGTAGTGGTTTGTAAAGGTTGAGCATTATTGCAATGACCCCGAGAGCAATGATGAGAATTCCGTAACCTTTTCGCATGAAAGTTATTCCTTTCTGGTTAAAGCTTTGACTTTTTCATAATCAGGAGTGACAAAAATAGTCTTATATTGGACATAAATTACCATACCTGGTTTAGCGCCACTAGGTTTTGTGACGTGTTTGACCAATGTGTAATCCACTGGAACGTTACTGGATTCACGAGCTTTTGAGTAATATGCAGCGATCAATGCGGCCTCCTCAAGAGTTGCATCATCTACTTCCTGTCCTTCAGTTCTGATGATGACATGTGAGCCAGGAATAGTTTTGGTATGAAGCCAGATGTCCTTGTTGGATGCCACTTTTGTCGTGAGTTGGTCGTTTTGAGTATTACTCTTGCCCACGAGAATCTCAAAGCCTCCTGTAGACTTGAAATGATTGAAATCCTGTTTTTTACTTTTTTTCTTGCCTTTGACGATATTTCTATTTTTAATGATGCCCTGGTCTGCAAGTTCTTCACGGATGTCCTCAATGGTTTTGCTGTCTTCACTGTTGTTGAGGTGGGTCAAAATATTCTCAAGATATTCAATTTCGTTCAAGGTTTCTCTGATTTGAATTTTGAGTTCATGAAGTGCAATTTTTGCTTTGTTGTATTTCTTGAAATACTTTTGGGCATTTTGCGAAGGGTCCAGCCTGACATCCAAATCGATGGTGATGGGCTTTGGAGGATCCAAATAGTAATTCATGACTTCGATGCTATTGGTACCCTTTGCCATATTATGAATATTGGCGAGGATCATCTCTCCACATATTTTATAATGTTCCGAGTTTTCCGCATTAAATAGTTCCAGTTCCAGTTTTCCGAGTTTGGTTCTTGAGCGCTCGATGCGCTGCGATATATTTTTTTTCAGATTGACCGTTCGTTGGTGAATCTTTAGGCTTTTGTTACTCTTGGCATAAAACGCATCAATGGCTTCGCTGATAAACTCATATCTGGTGGCTTCCATTTCGTCATAGGCATCTTCCAAAAAGTAAAAGTAACGATGATGTGAGTCTTTGTCATTGAACACATAGCCATTAGATTGACTGGCTAGTACCAGTTTATAGAGTGCATCAACAGCACTTTCCAGTTTTATCAATGTGTCTTGATCAGTATTTTCAAGAGTCAAATCATTAGGTGCTCCAATTTTTCTTAACAAATAATTGGAAATGAGTGGGCTGAATCCTTGAAGTGTTCCGTATATGGCCTTATAAAGAGGAGTTGTCTCCTTCATTTCCCTGAGTTGTTCCACCCAGTTTTCATTCGGCATTTTCTTTGTGGTCGGTATGAGCTCATACTGTAGTCCCGGCAAAACGCTTCTGACACGACTCATATCCGGAGTGATTCGTTTGATACTCTCCACGATGATGTCATCCGCTTTGGTGAGGATGATGTTGGAGTGTTTGCCCATAATTTCCACATAGAGTTTTTTGGCCTCGAAATCTCCAAGTTCGTTTCTGGATTCGATTTCTATGATCAACACACGCTCAAAAGCATGTTGTTTGATACTTAAGATTTTACCTCCAACCAGATGTTTTCTCATGAGCATGCAAAACATTGGTGGAGTACCTGGGTTTTCCTTTTTCTGTGAAGTCAATGTGAAATAAGGAATGGAGGCGTCAACAGATACGAATAAATTATAGTGGGTACTTTGATTTCTGACTTGTATGGTGAGTTCATCCTTTTCAGGTTGATGTATTTTATCGATGCGGCCGCCCACCAATTTTGTTTCAAGTTCATTGATGAGTTGGTGCATCAGCAGTCCGTCAAATGACATGGGTGCCTCCCTTAAATTATATTATGGTCATAATTTACAAGTATACCACTAATGTGGCGGAATTTAAAGATTTAGACAAGGATTAACAAGGCAAAGTGGGTTGTATATTTGGAGGGATGTATGTTATAATTTAATGATGTTATGAACGTGGAGGTACGAATGATATACAGCATGACTGGCTTTGGCCGTGGAGAACACAGCACGGATGTGTTCGATGTTACAGTTGAACTAAAATCTGTCAACAACAGATATTGCGATATTACTGTTAAAATGCCTAAAAAACTCAATGTGTTTGAAGATCGGATCAAAAACAAGGTCAAAAGCAAATTGTCACGTGGTAGAATAGATGTCTATATCAATTTGGAAGAAAAAGCATATGACAATTATGAAGTCAAAGCCAATTTTGAGATTTTGGACAAATATGTAGAGGTATATAAAGCCATTCAAAACAGATATGGACTTTCTGAAACGATTAGTTTAAGTATGCTGTCCCGTCTTCAGGACGGTATTGACGTTTCATATCAGGAAAGGGACGAAAATGAGTTCTGGGGTGTTCTAGAACCTGCTATGGATATCGCTCTTGAGCGTATCACAGCCATGAGAGCGGTCGAGGGCTTACAACTCAAAAATGATATCTTTTCAAAGGTTGAAAACATAAGATCTGTCCTCAAGGAGATTGAAGCATTTACTCCGACGATTGTTGAAAATTACAAGAATAAGATCAAGGATCGTATTCTAGATCTTTTGAAGGACATGAACGCTGAAATCGATGAGGCAAGAATTGCAAACGAAATCGCCATTTATGCGGATAAGACCAATATCAATGAAGAAATTGTCAGAATCTATTCCCATTTGGACCAAATTGAGGGAATTCTAAATTCTGCAGATCCCATGGGTCGAAAACTCGATTTTTTAATTCAGGAATTGAACAGGGAAATCAATACAGTCGGATCCAAATCACCTGATTTTGACATTTCAAACCGAGTGATTGAGCTCAAAAGTGAAATTGAGCAAATCAGGGAACAAATTCAAAACATCGAGTAAGGGAGTCATGATGAATCACAAAGGATTGCTTATTATTGTCTCAGGACCCTCAGGTGCTGGAAAAGGTACTATTTGTAAAGAACTGATCCAAAGAGATGATAGTATAGTCGTATCTGTTTCTGCAACGACACGTGCACCAAGAAATGCAGAAGTGGATGGTAAAAGCTATCATTTCATCACAAAGCAAATGTTTGAATCCATGATTGAAAATGGAGGCTTTCTGGAATATGCGGAAGTATATGACAATTATTACGGAACTCCAAAAGATTTTGTAATCGAAAAAATCACCAATGGCGAAAACGTTCTGCTTGAAATCGATATTCAAGGTGCACTTCAAGTCAAACAAAAGTATCCGGAAGGTATTTTTGTGTTTGTATTGCCACCATCGATGGAAACTTTAAAGAATCGAATAGTCGGAAGAGGTTCCGAAACTCCCGAGTCATTGGAAAAAAGAATGTCCAGTGCCTATCAGGAAATCGAACAGATCAAAAATTACGATTATTTCATTGTCAATGACACAGTTGAACACTCAACTGATGTCTTACAAGCTATCATAACTGCTGAAAAATGCCGTGTGAATGCAGACATCAAGGATATTGTTGTCAAATTCAAGGAGGAAAAGGAAAATGCTTAAACCATCAATTGATGAATTAATTGAAAAAACAGGAAACCGTTACGCACTCTGTATACTTGCAGCGAAACGCGCTCGTTATTTGACTGACGGAGAAGACGATGCCATTGATATGGAAATTGAAAAACCATTGTCACTCGCAATCAAAGAAATTATGAACGATGACATTGAAGCGCATATTCCAGAACCACCAAAAGATAGAATCTAGTCAATCTTTAAAGGAAGTGATTTCATGTTGAAGGATAAGAATATAGTCATAGGTGTTACCGGTGGTATTGCTGCTTACAAAGCTGCAGATGTCGTCAGTAGACTTAAAAAATTAGGCGCTAATGTATACGTGATCATGACAAAACATGCGGTTGAGTTTGTCAGACCTTTGACCTTTCAATCCATCTCACAAAATTATGTCGTCACTGAAATGTTTGAAGATCCCAAGACTTGGGATGTTGAACATATTGCACTCGCAAAGCGTGCAGATCTATTTTTGATTGTACCTACGACTGCAAATATAGTCGGTAAAATTGCCGGTGGTATTGCTGATGACATGCTCACCACTACAGTAATGGCGACAGAAGCACCAGTTTATATGGCTCTGGCGATGAACACCAAGATGTATGAAAATCCAATTTTCAAAGATAACGTCAAAAAGCTTGTCCATTACGGCTATCACATGATTGAGCCCGGTTCAGGAAGGCTTGCATGTGGCGATGTGGGGGCAGGTAAGCTCGCGGATCCTGAAGCAATTGTTTCTGAAGTGATCAGATATTTCACTAAATCACAAAAGCTAAAAGGGAAAAAAATACTGGTGACAGCGGGACCGACTCAGGAACCAATTGATCCGGTAAGATATATTTCGAATCGAAGCAGTGGAAAAATGGGTTATGCAATTGCAATTGAAGCACTCAAAGAAGGTGCAGAAGTCGTTCTTGTCAGTGGGCCGACCAACTTGACTCCTCCTGTAGGGGTAACTTTTATCAGCGTGACCACAACAAAAGAAATGTTTGATGCAGTCATGGCGGAAGCTGATGCCGATGTAATCATAAAAGCAGCAGCACCATCGGACTATAGACCCGAGCATGCTGAAGTTGAGAAAATCAAAAAAAATGATGATCCCGTCACTTTAAAAATGGTGAAAAATCCTGACATATTAAGAACACTTGGAGAGCATAAGAGGAAGCAAATCTTGATTGGATTTGCCGCAGAGACGCAAAATCTCGAAACATATGCACTTAAAAAGCTTGACGAGAAGAATCTTGATATGATAGTGGCCAACAATGTAAAGTCGGAAGGTGCGGGGTTTGATGTAGATACAAACATCGTCACAATTTTCGAGAAAAATGGACGCAGCACATCATACGATTGCATGAATAAAAGTGAAGTGGCCAGAATCATAATCGACAAGGTCATAGAATACCATCAAATATAAGAGTGGGGAGGCCTGCTCTTTTTTAAATTGAGGAGATCGAGTATGTATGCAGAAGTCATCATTTTAAGAAACGCAGCCAATATAGACAACTTGTTTACTTATACTGTTCCCGAAGCATTTAGAATGGATATCTCGATCGGAGCAAGAGTAATCGTTCCGTTTGGTCCGTCCACATTTATTGAAGGTATTGTCTATAATGTGATGGATGAAATGAGTGAACCTTCAAAATACAAACTCAAACCTCTGCAATACGTCTTTGATGATGGTATTTTCTTGACATCAGATGATCTTAAATGGATGGATTTCATAAGAACGGAATATCTATGCAGTTATGCTGAAGCGGTTAGCTTATTGTTGCCATCCGGTACAATGACAAATCAATTCAAAACTTATAGAATCATTGATCATTCAGATATTGAGAGGGCTTCTTTATCCAAATCTGAGATTGCAGTTCTCTCATGTCTGGAAAACGGTCCCTTAAAAGAAGATTCCATTATTTCGGGATATGCTTCATCCACACAAAAAAATGCAATCAAGAGATTGGTTGCTCTTGGTAGGATTGAATTTGAGGTAGGGTACGAAGTCGTTGTCAAAGATAGATATATAGAGTGGTTGGTGACGACAGACAAGCTTTTGGAATATATGGGTAAAATCCCAAAACATCACAATGCAAAGATCAAACTAGCTGAGCATATGCTAAATACTCCAAAAGTAAAACGTCTGGATATACAAGATCAACTTAAAATTTCCAAAAGTGTTGTAGATGGGTTTGTCAAAGCCGATGTTCTTAGAATTGAGCAAGAAGAAGATTTAAGAATTCCTGTTTTTATGGAAAGCCATGAGGACAAATCTCAAATATCGCTTACCAGTGAACAGATGAATGTTTACAGTTCAATACTTGAAGACTATGAGAACCGGGTCAGCGACGATTTTTTACTTCATGGTGTCACAGGAAGTGGAAAAACTGAAGTTTATGCTGAACTGATTGAATACTTTATCGGTAAGGGAAAAAAAGCAATATTGATGGTTCCGGAAATTGCACTTACACCTCAGATTGTAGCCCGCTTTGTCAGTCGATTCGGCAAAGAGAGAATCGCACTGATCCACTCCAAAATATCTCAAGGCGAAAAACATGATCAATGGAAAAAAATCAGAAAAGGGGAATACGATCTGATTATCGGAGCCAGATCAGCCATTTTCACACCTGTTGAAGATTTAGGAGTAATAATCATCGACGAAAGCCATGAAAATACTTACCGTTCAGAAAAGAGACCTAAATATTCAACTTATGAAGTCGCCAAATTTAAAGCCGCCCAGACAGGAGCCATTATTGTCTCCGGCTCAGCAACTCCATCCATAAACGAGTATTATGACGCTTTAAGCGGTAATAGAAAACTTGTGAAACTCAATGCAAGGTACAATTCCAAAGAGGTTCCGAGTTTCGAGATTGTGGATATGCGTGATGAACTATTGAATGGCAATCGTTCGATTTTGAGCGAGAGACTTCATACAGCCATAGAAGAACGACTGGAGAAAAAGGAGCAAGTCATCATTTTTCTCAATAGGAAAGGGCATTCCACCTTTGTTTCATGTAGAAGTTGTGGTTTCACTCTTGCATGTCCAAATTGTGATGTCACATTGACTTATTTTAAAGGTGAAAAATCAGTTAGATGCAATTATTGTGGTTATGAGAGTTTCATCCCAAAACTTTGCCCCAAATGTCAAAGCACCTATTTCAAATATTTCGGTGTTGGTACGGAGAAAGTTGAGGAACAAATCAAATCTTTTTTTCCAAATGCTACAGTCGATCGAATGGATAAAACGACCACCACTCGCAAAGGTAGTGTGGAGCGAATTGTTAAAAACGTTGAAAATTCAAGCACGGATATTTTAATTGGAACCCAAATGGTCGCTAAAGGATTCGATTTCAAACGTGTGACTTTGATTGGAATACTTTCAGCCGATTTGATCCTTAATTTTCCGAGTTATCAGTCCTCAGAACGGGCATATCAATTGTTCAATCAAGTTGCGGGAAGAGCAGGTCGGGGCGAAATTTCAGGCGAGGTGATTCTACAAACATATGTACCGGATCACTATGCCATCAATCACACGAGTTATGAGGCGTTTTATGATGCTGAAATTCAGTTTAGAAATGCGCTGAATTATCCTCCATTCACACAAATCATCAATCTTCTTTTTTCAAGTAAGGAGGAAGAAGTGTGCAAATCATATGCTGAAAAATCCCAGTCTTATTTGCGAAATAGATTATTAAAGAATGGTTTACAAAATTCCGTTGACTTATATGATGCAAATCCCGCATTATTAAAGAAGATAGATGGAATGTACAGATGGCAGGTCTTGATCAAATGCAAGCCTGAACATCAGGAATTGATCAAACAATACGTAAAAAATCTTGATACCAGATTTGCTCAAGTAGACAATTGCAAATTGGCTATAGATTTAAACGCTACAAATATACTATAATAATATTGAAATCAAATGGGAGGGATAGAATGGCAATCAGAATAATTAGAATCGATGACGATCCGATACTTAGAAAAAAAAGCAAACCAGTCACTGTGTTTGATGAGAAATTAAAGGTGTTGGTCGATGATATGGTAGAAACTATGCATCATGCCGATGGAGTAGGACTCGCGGCTCCACAAATCGGGATATTAAAGCAAGTCATTGTACTTGACCTTTATGATGACGAAGGACCAATGGCGCTCATCAATCCGAAAATAGTAGATAAAAAAGGCAAGCAAATTGAAGAAGAAGGCTGTCTAAGTCTACCTGGACGCCATGGAATGGTAGAGAGGCCATATGAAGTCACCGTGCAGTATCAGGACGTCACAGGAGACTCTTATGAGCTCACAGGTGAAGAACTATTATCGAGAGTACTTTGCCATGAGATTGACCATCTGAATGGTATTCTTTATATCGACAAGCAACTAGAAGACACAGAAAAAATCGCTGAATAGGGTGTGATGATATGAAAATTGTGTTCATGGGAACACCAGACTTCGCAGTTCAGACACTTGAAAACTGCATAGAACATCATGAGGTTATCGGGGTTTTTACACAGCCGGACAAACCAAAAGGCAGGGGTAAAAAAATGGCCCCAACGCCTGTCAAAATTACCGCAGAAAAGTACGATATAAATGTATATCAACCTGATAAAATCAGAAAAAAAGAATGGGTCGATCTTCTTAGGGAACTTAATCCTGATGTCATTGTCGTCGTGGCTTTTGGCCAGATTTTAACTCAAGAGATTCTCGATGTGCCAAAGTATGGTTGTGTCAATGTTCATGCCTCATTGCTTCCGAAATATAGAGGTGCGGCACCCATCAACTGGGCGATTGCAAATGGTGAAAAAATCACGGGTATTACGACCATGCAGATGGATGCCGGTATAGATACTGGAGATATGCTTTTAAAAAGCAGTGTTGAAATCACTTCAAATATGAATGCGGAGGAACTGCATGATCTTCTGTCGGTAAGAGGAGCGGATCTTTTGATTGAGACGCTCGATAAATTGGAAAAAGGAGAACTTGATCCGATTAAGCAAAACGGTGAAGAGTCGTCTTATGCATCAATGCTCAGCAAAGATATATCATTGATAGATTGGAATATGTCAGCGGCCATGATATGCAATCGAATCAGAGGATTCAATCCATGGCCTGTTGCACATACAAAATATAAAGATGAAACACTGAAAATATTCAGTGCAAAGCCCATTGAGGAATATGAAACTGAATGGATAAACCAAAAATCAGGAACCGTTTTAACAAGTGACAAATCGGGAATATGCGTCATGACAGGCGATGGAATACTTTTGATTGAAGAACTTCAACTTGGTAGCCTCAAAAGAATGTCTGCCCATGCGTTTTTGCTTGGTCATGAAATTGAGATTGGAACAGTACTGGGAGAAATGGAGGCATAATATGTATTTAGGTGGAAGCGGTACTTTTATTTTAATCATTTTGATGATCCTGGCTTCTGTTGCGAGCATGAAAGTCAAATCAACCTTCAACAAGTATCATAAAATTCGAAATTCAAGAGGTATGACAGGAGCTCAGGCAGCTGAGGCGATGTTGAGACAAAATGGACTTACAGACGTTAGAGTGGAACGTGTACATGGTTATCTTTCAGATCATTACGATCCCAGAGCGAAAGTAATCAGACTGTCTGAGCCTGTTTATGACAATGCTTCTGTTGCATCAGTCAGCGTTGCTTGTCATGAGGCAGGTCATGCCCTGCAGCATTCGGAAGGTTATGTCCCCTTAAAATTAAGGACAGCCATTTTACCTGCGGCACAACTTGGTTCGCAGGCACTTTGGCCACTATTTATCGCTGGAATTGTACTTTCATTGCCATTTTTAATCAACATAGGCATACTTTTTTTCACTTTTTCAGTTGCATTTCAATTGATTACATTACCTGTTGAATTCAATGCCAGCTCTAGGGCACTTCGAATGATGGACGAATATGGATTTCTTGCAGATGAAGAAAACAAACATGCCAAAAAGGTGCTTAACGCAGCAGCAATGACATATGTCGCTGCAGCAGCTATGGCTATAGGACAACTCTTAAGAATGTTGTTGATCAGAGGTAGAGATTAATTATAACAACAAATATCAAAAAAAAACCGTTGATTCGGTTTTTTTTTACTTTGTTATTATAAGCCAGTGTGATATAATAGTGAACTAAATTAATCACAACTTATAACGTCTAGGTCTCACAGACTAAAATACGACTAAGGAGGTAAGAATGGCCTGGAAAGACACTTTAAATAACAATGTAAACAATGTGGAACAGCTGCAGAATTTTATTGATATTTCGCCTGATGAAGCAAAAGATTATGAAAATATCATTAAACATTTTCCACTGTCCTCGACAACTTATTATTTGGATTTGATTGATCCGAGCGATCCTGATGATCCTATTCGAAAGATGGCAATACCAACTATCGATGAATTCGACATCAGTGGTGATTTTGACACCAGCGGAGAATCGCAGAACACAAAGATGAAAGGCCTGCAGCACAAATACAGCACAACGGCTCTATTGCTCTCAACCAACAAATGTGCAATGTATTGCAGACACTGTTTCAGGAAAAGATTGGTCGGCACATCAAACAATGAAACACTTGGTTTCATAAATGATGCTGTGGATTATATAAAGGAACATACCGAGATCAACAATGTGTTGATTACTGGAGGAGATTCATTCTTGCTCGAAAATCACCTGATTGAATCCTATCTTGCTGCCTTGACAGAAATCGATCATATCGACTTTATCAGGTTTGGAACGAGAACACCGGTTGTATTCCCTGATAGGATCTATGGTGACGAGGAACTTATTGGCATACTGAAAAAATATTCTCAGTTAAAGAAGATCTATGTAGTCACTCAATTCAACCATCCTGTTGAAATTACAGATGAAGCAATGAAAGCGGTCAATGTCTTGCTCGATAACAACATCATCGTAAACAATCAGACAGTGCTTCTTAAAGGAGTCAATGATAATCCGTTGACCCTCGCAACTCTTCAAAATGAATTGGTGAAAAAAGGCATTGTACCTTATTATATTTTTCAATGTAGACCAGTCAGAGGTGTGAAAAACCAGTTCCAACTGCCACTTGAAGAATCTGTTCAAATAGTTGAAGATGCAAAAAAAATGATGCATGGCCATAGTAAACGAATAAAATTCATCATGAGCCATGATTCTGGAAAGATCGAAATTCTTGGCAAATTTAAAGGTGAAATGCTCTTTAAATATCATCAATCCAAGATTGCAGACAATGCCGGAAAAATATTTTCAGTAGCTCTCGAAGAGCATCAAGCATGGTTGACATCAAGTGATATAGTGCTCGAATAAAAAATACCCCAGCTTTGTTCGTCGAAGCGGGGTTGTTCTATTTACAGGAGTGTCATTTTGAATTACAATGAATGGAAAGGAGGCGCATATGATCAAATTGATAGCGGATTCAACATGTGATTTATCCGATGAGTGGATTGAAAAATACGACATCGGTAT
>JAWSUW010000106.1:0-7114 GCA_033549245.1 Bacillota bacterium
AGTACTTCCAGAACTTGGGGCGGACAAGGTGAAGCAGACGACATATGTCGACTTCATGCTGAAACTGATCGGCAAAAAAATGAAACTGGAGAACAGCAACCATAAGTTGTTGACGCTAATCCTCACACATGGGGACTCAAGAGAAAAAACTCTTCTTGAGCAAGCGGCAAAATTCAAGAATTCAATGAATATGAAAGACATTATACAGAACTATGTGGATGATCTCCTTGTCAATCTTTTACCTGAAGATGATTTTTCGCTCAATGAGAAAGTGCTTATCACAAATGACAATATCAAAAAGATGGTTTATGATGAACTTTCGTTTCTTCCCATTTTCAGAAGAGTAGAAAAGCTGAAGATTTATCTCAATAAAACAGTCAGAAGTGAAGCAAAGAAAGTGCTTTCAAAGTTATCCGACCAATTTGATAAAAAGATCGAAGACGTCATGAGCAGAGAATCCGATCCAGAAACAAGGCGAACACGAATCGTAGAAATGATGGCTGAAAAAGAAGAGACTTTGAATCGAATAGACAAAGAGGCAAAGAATGTGACCAATCGTTTCATCAATAAAATCAAACGAAAGGATCTCATCACTTATTATGAAACTCTGATTTGTGATTCAAATCTGCTTCGGAAATACTGTGTTGCACCTGCTGACGGGTTGGTCCTTGATTATGTCGCTAAAGCTTCCAAAGAGATATTCCAAAAAAAGCACATTGAAATAGAAGACCTCGCAGCCATGGTCTATTTGCAGAAATTTTTGTTTGGTATCGACGATGGCCTTGACATCAAATACGTTGTCATAGATGAAGCGCAGGATTTCAGTGATTTTCAATTTTTTGTGCTTCGCGATATCTTGAAAACGGATAGATTCACCATACTTGGTGATTTATCACAAGGGATACATGGTTACCGTTCCATAAACAGTTGGGACTATATAAAGCACAAGATATTTACAGAAGAGGCGAGCTATTTGACGCTAGAGCAAAGTTACAGAACAACAGTAGAAATTATGAACTTCGCCAATGAAATATTAAGTCAGTCCGCTCGAGAAGATATCATATTCGCTAGACCGGTGGTCAGACATGGGGCACTTCCAAACGTTGTGAAATGCAACAAAAAGAATGAAGTTATAGATGCTGTAGAAAACCAGATTAGGCAATACAAGGAAAATGGCTTTACGACCATAGCGGTTATCAGTAAAACGGAGCATGAAGCACAAATCATGCAAAAAAAGTTGTTCAGGTCCGGAGAGTTTTCAGTGACACTTATGGATGAAAAAGTGACCCATTATAATAATGATATTGTGGTGATCCCATCTCATTTAGCAAAAGGACTGGAGTTCGATGCAGTAATAGTGTTCACGATAGATGAGGAGTATGGTTTAGATGAACTGGATATCAAGCTTTTATATGTGGCAATGACCAGACCCCTTCACAGACTCTCAGTAATCCACAGGATTGGTACAATGCCGATCATTGAGAATTTAAAGGAGAATATCGAAAATGTCATGTAAAATCTGTGGCAATGAGACAAGAAAAATGGAAGTGACAAAAGATTGCATCATTTATCATTATTGCGATCAATGTGAATTCATTTCGAAGGATTCGAACTATTATGTCACAGAAGAACAGGAACTTTTAATATACAATCGACACAACAACTCGATTCATGACGAGACCTATGTCGCCTACTTCAGGAACTTCATTAATAAGACGATCTTAAAATATAAGTCTGAAGGAACAAAAGGGCTGGATTTCGGAAGCGGACCTGAGCCGGTTCTATCGGAATTGCTCAAGAGGGATTATGGCTATGAAATGGATATCTATGATAAGTTTTATGCGCCTGAAAAGACATTTGAGGGCAATCGTTATGATTTGGTCACCTCTACGGAAGTCATTGAACACCTTGATGATCCCATTGAGTACTTCAGATTGTTCGTTAGGTTGCTGGAAAAGGATGGCATTTTGGCTGTCATGACCCAGTTCCATCCGAAAGATGATGTCAAATTCGCGGGATGGCATTATAGGAGAGATCCGAGTCATATCTCCTTCTATACACCTGAAACGATAAGATGGATTGCAGATTTGGTTGGACTTGAAGTGGTGTTCATAGATCGGCATAAAAACATTACACTTAAACACAAAAAAACGGAAGAAGGAAAAATGAAGCTTATAGAAAGTTATACACATAAGGATGTTGCAGACCAAAAATTGACCAATATCCACAAGAGAATCACCGCACGTGGAATCATCATGAATGAGGATGAGATTCTGATGATCTACACCAAGAGGTATAACGATTACAGTTTTCCAGGTGGTGGGGTGGATCCCGATGAGGCCATCGAAGACTGCCTTTTGAGGGAACTTTCGGAAGAGACAGGAGCGCAGAATGTTAGAATTATCGGTGCTTTTGGGAGGGTGGAAGAACTCAGACCAATCCATTTTCCTGAATATGACGCTATGTATCAGATTTCTTACTTCTACACTTGCTCAGCAGACCAGAAACTCGGCAAGGCCAATCCGGAAGCCTATGAACTGCAAAACGGTTCAGAACCGGTTTGGGTGAAACTTGTGGATGCAATTGAGCACAATAAAAAAGTCATTGAGCAAAATGATGAGAGCATCGGATTATCCATACAAAGGGAAACTATAGTGCTGGAGAGAATTCTTGAAAACATGAAAAATGTGAGTGCATGAAAAAAGACTGTAATCCTTATGGATTGCAGTCTTTTCTTAATCAAACCTAAAATTCATATCTTCCGACGATGCTGTAACCTTCAGGGATTTCATAGTCTGCCACAAAATCCGATAAATTCCAGCTGCCCTTGATTCCAATGTCGTGAAGTCCCACTTCAAAATAGAACATCGCGATGCCTGCATCGATGCACTGCACGATTTTGGCGATCAAATCGGTCTTTTCGATGATCAAGTCAATTTGATTATTTTTGATCATGAACAACCAGGGTTGTCTGTTACCATATGATGGAGCAAGTCTCATGTAAAAGAGTGCCTCATGGATGCCCATTCTTTCCAGTTCCTCAATTTCTGGAGTGTTACCCCATTCGTTGAGATAGACCAGTTCAGTGATGGGTTTGCGGTAACTTACTGGACCTTTTTGATTGTGGGGATCGATGTTGGGATAACCCATGTCAGTCAATGAAGATAAGCTACCGCTGCCTGTTGTGGCGTAGATGTTCGACATTTGACGTTCTTTTTTGCCATAACCAATTGCGATCAGTGCGGCAACCTCTTTTGGACTGTCGATATTCAAAATAGATTTCACTTCGTCACTGTTGATGACTTCCAGCCAACATGTACCGATGTCTTCTTTCAGTGCATTGAGAATGAGCCATTCGCCCACGTAACCCACGAGTTTACAACAGACGCTCTCTTTATCACAAAGGATCGCGTAATAATGGGGAGCTTCAATCATTATGCCAAAATAGCCTGCAACGCCTTCGAGTAGAGGCGCCATGTCATATCCGTCCTCGACAAAATGAAATTCCAAACTGGAAGAGTGTGCAATTGACGGTTTCTCAATTAACAAATGATCTAAATATTGCCGATCTGCTTCGGACAATTTCTTATGTTTGTATTCCCTTACTGAACGTCTTTTTTCTGCGAGTTTAAGTGATTTCATATTGCCACCTCCGGGTAGAGTTATTTAGTTATCCTATAATTACCCTGATTGTGAATTGTTTAATCAAAGACGTCCGGTTTTATATGCTCTATGCGATTCCAAGAATGGTCAAAGCGCTATAGACAAGCAGTAGAGCCATGACCACGTTGAAAGGTTTTTCATATTTTGATAAAAACTTGTTGAAGAAACTGCCAAACAAACCCCAGCTGCATACCGAGGCCAGGGCGGTTAGAGATAAAAACAATGCGAATAATATCAATTGATAGGGTTTATCGTAAAAAGGAATAATGAAGTTAGCTACAATGGTGATGCCATAAAGGATCGCTTTGGGATTGATGAACTGTAATAGCATTCCTGTCCTGAAGGAACGCATGACCGCTGCGCCATTTCCACTTGCCTTCTTTTCCTTTCCCATGATCCAGTGGATCGGGTCAAAGCCCATGATTTTGGATGCCAGGTAAAGCAGATAGGCCGTACCGAGAATCTTCATGAAAATTTGAATTTGAGGCATCGCTTTAAATAGGAATAAGTTAAAGAAACTGGAAAGCAGCATGATGATGAAAAACCCGGAAGCGACGCCAAGCATGAATTTGAAGGTCTTTTTAAACCCGAATTTACTTGAGTTGACCATGGACATGATGTTGTTTGGGCCGGGAGTGAAGGTGACGACAATGACATAGGATAAAAAAGCGTTGAGATTGAACATCTGTTGACCCCCTTTGTTCTATTTGTTGTTAGCTTTCAGCAAATCAATCTGGTTGTGGATCTCAAGCATCTTGTTTCTGGTGAGGGTGTATGGTCTGTAACTCATATAGGCGAACGTGAAACTCACAATGCTTCCAATGGAGAGCAGCAGAGCTAGACCAACTGCCGTAAATTCACTTTGGACCGGGAGGTCGGGATTGAATCTCAAGTAGTCCAGAGCTATGCCAAGCATAAAAATGGCAATGGATTGGGACAATTTGTAGCAAAGGGTCAATGTGCCATAAAATACACCTTCCTGGCGTTTGCCTGTGTTGAGCGCATTCGAATCCACGGTGTCGGCTATCATGGCTTGAGGCATTGTGAAAAGGCCACCCGTTCCGAAACCGACCAGTGCACCAAATGGAATCAACCATAATACATTGGACTGGACTGTGGTTTTGAAATAGATGCATGCCACAAAATAAAAAGTGCCTGCTATTGCAATGAGAATGCCAGTGTGGACGGCTTTCTTTTTCTCGTATTTGTCGGAATATCGTATCCAAAAGGGTTGGCTGAGGATGCTGGACATGAGTTGAATGCCTACTATCAGAGCGATTCCGTTGTTGTTCATATAAAAAGTGAATGTGTAAACGTGTAGCGCCAATGTACTGATCAGAGCGCTTGCGATATTTGCAAACAAATAGCCGAATACCACCGATCTAAAATCTAGATTTGAAAAAGCAGTCCCCATTTCCTTAAAAAAGGCACTGAAGGAAGGAGATTGGTTGGAGAGTAATCGTGCATTGAGCTCTGGGATCAAATGTTTGGTGCTTCTGTATGCGAAAGCCATGGAGAAAAACATCAGCACGGATCCGAAAATCGACATATTGCGATAGCCGGCAGGATTGAGTTGTCCGATTGGATAAAGGACCGTACCCCTGAAAAAGATGGCCATACCGAATGCTGTGGCCAAAAATAGACCAATTAGAAAAAATATGGTCTTTATTGCCTGAATACGTGTACGGTCAGTATAATCATCACTGATCTCTGCAGCCAGAGCTGTATAAGGTGTGATGTAAATAGTCATGAATGTTTTGATGGACAGCACGTAGAATACCATGAGAAACCACTTGACACTACCTGACATTTCTATGGAGATATTCCATAGGAAGACATGAAGAATCGTAACACCGATACCTCCAATGAGCAAGTAAAGATGCCTTCTGCCATAACGCTCCGACCTGGTGTGATCGGAAAAATAGCCCATAATCGGGTCTGAAAAGGCATCCCATATGATTCCGATGCTGACCAAAAGACCTACTGAAGCACCTGACATCCCTAATATCGCTGTGGCATAAAAGACCAAATATGCTGCGATAATCTGTGAAACGAGACCAAATCCCAGGTTGCCGGCGCCAAAGCCCCAAAGGGTCCTATATGATAATGATTTCATGTGAGCTCCTTGAATTGTGTCCATATAACTGTATTTTATCATAAAAAAACCAACTCGGATGCAACTGATTCAAGTATACAAAAATGTGGTAATATATGAATGTAAGAAGATTATTTTATTGGAGGTGGAATTATGACAAGGGAAGAACTTATGGACCTGGACAGACAGTTTGACCACGATACTTCTATAGGTGGTCTTGAGGCGTGGGCCTCATATTTCGCGAATGATGGAGTAATGATTGTAGGAAAAGGCATTGACATCATCGGACCATCTGCCATTAGGAAAGAGATGGAGAGTGCTTTTTCCATGCCCGGATTTAACTTGAGGTGGGAGCCGATTGACTGTGATCTCTCAGTGGATGGCACACTCGGATACACTTATGGTACTTATGTGAGACAGATAATGGATCCAGAGGGAAATGTGGTAGAAACAACAGGTAAATACACTACGATTTGGAAGCTTCAACCAAACCGTCAGTGGAAGATTGCTCTAGATATCGGGAACTGATATCCCGGGACGGGAGGCTAAAATGAAAAAAGTGAATTTGGCCATTGTGGGTGCTACCGGAATGGTTGGGCGAACACTTCTCAAGATTCTTGAGGAGAGATATTTTCCAGTTGAGGACATTCATTTTTTTGCAAAAGAAGAGGATTTGGACAAAAAAGTCGTATTTTTAGGAAATAATTATAACATGGAAATTTTGACCGATGATTCTTTTGATCGTAAAATTGATATAGCACTCTTTTCAGCAAGTGAAGAAGTCAGTGAGAAATATGCACCAATAGCGCGTGGTAAGGGTGTTGTGGTAATTGACAGCAGCAGTGTGTGGCGACTCGATGACTCGGTGCCTCTTGTAGTTCCGGAGGTCAACCCGGAAATGATAGAAAGACATATTGGAATCATCGCAAATCCAAATTGCATCACTATCGAGGCCGTTGTACCGCTAAAAGCACTTCATGATGCTTATGGACTGAAACGTGTTGTTTTCACAACGTTTCAGGCAGTATCGGGATCTGGAGTCAGCGGACTCAAGGAACTTGAGGACACCCAAAATGGTGAGAAGCAGCTATTTTATCCTCACCCTATTGCAGATAATTGTATACCTCATGTGGATGAGTTTTTAAAAAATGGTTATACCAAAGAAGAAATGAGCATGATAGAGGAGACACGAAAGATTTTAAACATGCCGGAACTGAAAGTAACGGCGACTTGTGTGCGTGTTCCGATCAAACACGGCCATAGCTTATCGGTCAATGTTGAGCTGGAACGGGACTTCACTTTAGAGGGGGTAAAACGTTTGCTCGAGGAATATCCAGGGATTGTTCTTGTGGATGA
>JAWSUW010000106.1:7124-12906 GCA_033549245.1 Bacillota bacterium
GATCCCGAAATTGACGAATACCCGACAGTACTTAAAACTAATGGGATGGACAACATCTGTGTCGGTCGAATCCGACGTGACCCAACCCTCACAAATGGATTGAATTTATGGATTGTAGCAGATAATGTACGCAAAGGTGCTGCGACCAATGCCATTCAAATTGCAGAATTATTAATTAAAAAGGATGTGCTTTGATGAAACGCCTATCACAATATTTCAATTTTATCGGCAATAAACTTAAGCGCTCGGTAGAGCGCTTTCCTGAGACGTTATTTGTAACTTTGCTTTTAGTGATCATGATCATCGTGAGAACCCATATGGATTATGACAATCCAAATGGCATCACAATTGAAAAACTCATAATTGCACTTGCTATTTTGATGCCGATCACCGCGGGGATTAAACTTGCAACTGAAAAATGGCGTCTCAGTTTTGTTGGACATTCAGTACTGAATGCAGTAGCCGTTTTATTGGCGGGAATATATTATATGATCATACCTGACAGCCTGAACGAGTATTTCATGATGCGTTTTGTGGCGCTCTACGCGATGCTCTTTATAGGTTTTTTAGTTGTACCATATTTTTATAACCGTAAGGGACTGGCTCAGTACATTTTATATCTGTACGGTAGATTCTTTTTGACCGCACTTTATGCCGGAGTGATTTTCGGTGGTATATCGATGATGATTTTTACGATTGAATCGTTGTTCAATTTGAATTTCAATGAGAACATCTATTTTGATCTGTTCATTGTTTTAGCAGGAGTTTTCGGTGTGACTTTCTTTTTGGGAAGCTTCCCTGAAATCAATGAGGATGTTGAAATTTCCAGTTACTCAAAAATATTCAAGACACTGTTTTTATACATTGTGTTACCCATAGTCAGCGTTTATACCGTGATTCTATACGCTTATTTTGTGAAGATTCTAATTGAGTTCGAATTGCCTCAAGGCTTGATAGGCAATCTGGTGCTCTGGTACGCCATGGTGAGTGCGCTCACACTTTTCTTTGTCAGGGATCTTAAAAATGAAGTCCCATGGCTGGAAAAGTTCATGAATGTTTACATCCCGCTCATGATAGTGCCTCTAGTGATGCTCTTTATAGCCATCGGAATCAGAATTGATGGTTACGGTGTCACGATGCCAAGGTATTTTGTGGTGTCTCTCGCACTGTTTTTGACTTTTGCGCTAGCAATCATGCGTCTAAAGAAAACTGACACATCCGTGCCTGTGACTTTGATGCTTATTGCATTTATCGGCGTCTCTTTTTTTGGAGTGTTTTCAGGTTACTCTGTGACTCTTACAGATCAAAACGAGAGACTGGAGACCATGTTCACTCAGTATGGGCTAAAAGATGCAAATGGAAATTTCGTTGCCAAACCTGAACTTGATGAGTCAAAGAAGATTGAAGTGTCTGACCAGATACAATTTTTGACACGCAATTATGAAATTGAGGAAATCAAGGCTTTGCCTGTGGACTTTGATCAGGACAAGGCAGCTTCTTTGCTTGGATTCGAACTTTACGGATACTGGCGAGGTAACAACAATCTGACTTATTTCAATTATTATAATAAAGACGAATCTGCTTTGCTCGATGTCTCGGAAGCTGACTATATGATCTTGAATAGCAGCTATAACGCAATTGATGATGTCGATCTCGGTGAAGGAATTATTTTGTCAAAAGAGCAAGACCAACCTGAGTTGAGGTTCGTTTCAGATGGGAAAGTGATTGCTGAGATTAATCTTGAGGACAATGCAAAAACTTTTTATTTGAATCAAAGCGAAATGCCTTTTTATGAGTTTGAATTGCCAGGAGATGGCGGAAAGCTTGTGGTCAGTTTGAATTTCAAATCGATAAATGGTCATCGGGTTCAGGGCTCGAACGAAAATCCGGATGAATTGACTATCGATATGTACGAAGTATGGATTATGATGGGGATTAAATGATGACGATTTCACAAAAAAAATTTACACATAATTCATTTTCACTTGAACTGGAAAAAGGTATAATGTTTAGAGGAACGAAATAAAAAAAGATAGAGGATATTATGAAAAACGAGGGATTGATTTATACAAAGGAGCAGTATGTCGAAAAAAATACAGCTTATTTTCTGGAACAATCAAAAGAGCGCGCCTATCTTTTAGGTGCGGAGATGGAACATTTTTTAATCAATCGCGACACTCTAAGAAGCTATAAGTATGATGAGCCAGGTGGACAAAAAGAAATCTTGGAACAGCTTCATGAATCCGGGTGGAATATAATAGGCATAGAGGATGGAAACATCTTGGGACTTGAAAAAGCGGGGTCCACGGTGACTCTTGAGCCAGGTGGACAAATTGAATTCAGTCTTAGACCATTTGAAACTGTAGGTGAGATCGACAAAGAATATAGAGCGATCGCAAATGAGATCAAAGCGCTTTTAAGACCTGAGCAGGCTCTTGTGTCAATTGGATATCATCCAAAAACCAAAATTTCGGAATTGCCGCTTCTTCCAAAGAAAAGATATGCCATGATGTTTGATTATTTCAAGGAGCATGGTCGATTTTGCCATAATATGATGAAGGGTACCGCGTCCACACAAGTTTCCATTGATTATTTGAATGAAGAAGATTTCATAAAAAAATTCAGGGTTGCGAATTTCATTTCACCGGTCATGGCCAATCTTTTTGATTCGACGCCTATTTTCGAAGGTGAAAAATACAACGGAAGAAACTGCAGGACGGCGATTTGGGAAGAAACGGACATCAAAAGATCAAAGCTTATACCGGGCAGTTTGAACTCTAGATTCGATTTTGAATCCTATTCAAAATATTTGCTTAAAATCCCACCAATTCTACTATTGTCAAACGGAGTGGTTAATTATACTAAAAATCAGCCTCTTGAGGAACTTTTAGGGGAGTATCCGCTCACTGTGCCCGATCTTGAACATATTCAAACGATGGTGTTTCCGGATGTGAGACTTAAAAAGTATCTAGAAATCCGAATGGCAGATGCTCTGCCTTACCCTTATAATCTAAGTGTAGTGGCGCTCATCAAAGCCTTGTTTTACAACTTGCGGAATCTGGACGAGCTATACGAACTCTCGCTAAAGTATGATGATGCATGGGTGAGAAGACAAAATGTTCAGCTCACCAAAAGGGATGAGCAGCTAGATACTGCTTTTGTGGCACTCACTGACAAGATCATGAAGATGGCACTGGAAAGTCTTGATCCTGATGAGATTTGGCCACTTGAAAAGCTGAAAGCACTCAGGGAGCAGGAACAATCCATGTCATCGTATCTGAACAGATTATACGATGAAGATCAAAAATCATTTGTCAAAAGTATAGAAGTTTTGGAGGTAGGGAATGAAAATTGAAACAAAGATGGTCGAGACCATTATGGACAATCAGTCCTATTACCTGGAAGATTTTCTAAGAGTGAAGGATGCGGTTTCAAACTCAAAAGCCATATATAAAGGTCAACCCGTTCCTTATCTATATATCCCCAAAATTTATGATAAAAAGGATGTGGAAACATTCGAATCTGCTTTGTCAGGGATGATGGATGTCGTAGAAAGAACCATTGGACTCTACAAAACTGAAGCATCCGTCAGACGGTTGTTCGGTTTTGATAAGAGACTTGAGGAGCTGATCTTGTTGCCGCATGATTATGATGTGACTGTTCCAATGGGTCGGTTTGATATATTTTATTATGGTCCGGGGGAGTATAAATTCTGCGAGCTCAATGCGGATGGCGCCTCAGCGATGAACGAGGAAAAGGAATTGTCTGCGATCATGCGTGAAAATGCGATTGTTGGCGCATTCGAATCCAAGTATGATTTCCAGGTGTTTGAACTATTCCACACCTGGGTCAAAGCACTAGGGGACATTTACTTAAGTTACACAAAAAACCGTGGAATCGACCTTAAGCCAAAATCGGATACGGTTGTCGCAATTGTCGATTTCATAGACAAATCCAGCTCAATCGAGTTTGAAGTTTTCAAAGAAGCTTTTATAGAGCACGGGTATCAATGCATCATTGTCGATCCAAGAAATATCAAGACTGTGGACGGTAAAATGATTGCAGATGGGCTCGTCATAGATGTGATTTACAGAAGACTTGTCACTAAAGATCTAATGGATCGTTATGATGAGATTCCGGATTTCATTCAGGGTTTGAAAGCATCTGAAACATGTGTTGTTGGATCCGTGAAGACCCAAATCATCCATACCAAGCGATTTTTTGAAGTGCTTCATACACCTGAATTCAGGACGTATCTAAATCCCGAGCAAATGGACTTCATCGATCGTCATGTGCCGTTTACAAGACCGCTTTCAATTGAGTCTGACTTGACCGATTATGTGAATCATAAGGATGAACTGATCATCAAACCGGTGGATTACTACGCTTCAAAAGGAGTGTGCGCCGGTAGGGATTACAGTGAAACAGATTGGGCTAAGCTCCTCGAGGAGAAGATGAAAGAAGATTTTATCATACAGTCGTATTGTCCGCTTTCACTAGTGGACAATGTGATTTATAATAAGGAGGGCAAGCTTGAACCGTGCTCCTTTAGAACCATTACAGGTCTGTTCGTCTATAATGGTGAATTTGCGGGGACATACGTCAGAGCTGGTCTTAATGCCATTATTTCCGGGCTTCACGAGGGCTATACCATGTCATCGATGGTGGTGACGGAAAAATAAATTCTGGGTTATGGAGGCAATAATGATTTACGGGATACTTCGATATCCACATCCGAATAGCCGATATTATGAGTCGACAAGGACACTTTTATCTAATGAGTTTCAAATTTTGATGAATACGTCAGGCGAAAACTTCGAGGTGATCGGTTACAAATCGATTGGCGGAGTGGAGCTCTTTTGCTTCTCACTTGATGCTCCGCTTGAGGACAGGACACGACAGATACTACACAGAATATCATCGCTGCACATCTTGTTTGAAATTGATGATGACCAGAGACTGGTGCCACTAAATGAAGGCAGGTCCAGTTATTTCAAAGATGATATGGCCAGCATTCTCAAATACAGTGGTAAAACAAATGAGGAGTTCACCGCCATGATGATCAATCTCGGCGTGTTCAGCAGTGCCTTCGCTGACAAGTTCGACACACCACTTACTGTGTTCGATCCGATGTGTGGTAGAGGAACAACGCTTTTCAAATCATTGATCATGGGGTACAACGCCTCCGGAATCGATATTGATAAGAATGACGTGAATGAAATCAACCAATACATGAAACGGTATTTGAAATACCACATGTATAAGCATGAGGCTGAGCATCAGACCATCAACATGTTTGGCGAGCACAAAGGAACGAAGTACACAATCACCACAGCAGACACCAAAGAAAACTATAAAGCGAAAGATGTCCGTGTGATTCAATTTGCACAGGGCGATACTCGTGAATCCAATTGCTTTTTCAGAAAAGAACAATTTCACATTTTCGTAACAGATCTACCTTATGGCGTTCAGCATTCATCTGTATCTACGACAAAATTCGTCGATATAATCGAACTGCTTAAAGGTTCGGCCAAGGAATGGCATCTTCTACTTAAGAAGGGCGGTGCAGGAGTGATCGCTTACAATACGCATCATATCGGACGAAGTGTAATTGCGGAAGTCTTTAAAAATGCTGGGTTTGAAGTCCTGGAACAGTCACCTTATAATGAATTTGAACATTGGGTGGAACAGGCAGTCAATAGAGATTTGTTGATCGTTAGAAAATAAATGAATGTAGAGAAACAAATGGGGACAGGTCTGAATTGGTATCTAGTAAAGCTAG
>JAWSUW010000107.1:0-12703 GCA_033549245.1 Bacillota bacterium
ACATGGATTCATGTTGTAAGCCGCCTATAGGCTGGGTTCGTTGGTTTCAGTTTGGATAACTTGTAAACTCACGCTAGGGATCATCGTGCTGTTTTCACTGGTTTCAATGGTGGTGAGCAAAATTATCTATGATGGACAGTTTCCAAGATACGAGCGACACGATGAAACAGTTTCCGCAAATTTGAGATATGGAGATCTGGAAGCGGACTACCCAAGACAACTGGTGGATTTCAAATCTGGGGACAATCTTTTAAAGGGATATATTTATGGTTCTGAAAACTCGCTAGGACTTGTTGTGGTTGCACACGGTCTGGGTGGAGGCGCAGATAGTTATCTGCCTCAAATCACTAATTTTGTCGATCATGGATGGCGTGTTTTTGCCTATGATACAACTGGAAGTTTCGATAGTGAAGGGAAAACGACTAAAGGATTTCCGCAGGCACTGCTTGACCTTGACGCCGCACTGAATTACATCGGTTCTACTGCATCGTTTGAAGCGCTTCCCGTAGTGCTTTTCGGTCACAGTTGGGGTGGATATGCTGTCGCGAATGTGCTGCATTTTGATCATGAAATAGCTGGAGTGGTCAGTGTCTCGGGAGCGAGCAGTGCAATGTCCATGATCATGGAACAAGGTGAGAGCATGATGGGGGGATTCATATACACCCAGTACCCGTATTTGTGGCTCTATCAAAGCCTTCTATTTGGTAAAACGGCATCTTTTGATGCTGTGTATGCCATCAATAATAAAGATGTTCCTGTTTTGATTATTCATGGAACTGAAGATGAGATGGTGGACTATAATGGGAGCGCCGTTATAGCTGGAGTGGATGAAATGACCAATCCAAAAGTTGAAACCATTATCCAAAATGATCCAGGGCGAAATGGGCACAACAACCTGTTCAAATCTGAAGCTGCAGTGTCCTATATTGAAATGGTCAATGTAGAGTATAAGGCATTGTATGAACAATATGACGAAAATATCCCATATGAGATCAGACAGGAATTCTATTCGAAAATTGATAGAGCATTGGCTCAAGATTTGGATGCTGTTCTCATGGGTGAAATTCAGCAGTTTTTATTGAAATGTATTCGTTGATTTTCAATTTTTTCGGGTATAGTTTTGCATGAAAGAGAGGAAAAGCTTAAATATGGTAAAGAAAATAGCACTGAAAGTAAACAAGCATTTTTATTACGGATGGATCGTTCTCGTGACAGCGACTATGGCGGCATTTTTTTCATCACCGGGTCAGACCTATTCGATATCTGCGTTTATAAATCATTATATTAGTGATTTCGGTTATTCAAGGACTTATATTTCTTCTATTTATTCTGCGGCAACTGTCATGTCAGGTATACTCATGATTTTCATGGGAAGAGCAGTAGACCGTTTTGGTCCGAGACGAATGCTCATCGTAGCAGGCGTTGGTCTTTCCATGACCACTTTTTTAAATAGTACTGTAGTAAACATCCCGATGATCTTCATGGGATTTTTCTTGCTGAGGTTCTTTGGTCAAGGGTCGCTCAATTTGATTTCTGGTACGCTTGTGCCTCAATGGTTTGAAAAGAGAAGAGCTTTCGCACTCAGTATTGTGACAA
The DNA here is from genome assembly GCA_033549245.1 of Bacillota bacterium. Lineage (GTDB taxonomy): Bacteria > Bacillota > Clostridia > Peptostreptococcales > Acidaminobacteraceae > Fusibacter_D. The sequence goes on from JAWSUW010000107.1 coordinate 1,597, forward strand.
TGGGCAATATCCTCGGCAATCTCATTGTGCCTGTATTCACAACAATAATAATCGCAAGTAAAGGCTGGCGGTTTGCATGGCAAGTCTGGGGTGTTTTGCTCCTCGTGGTGTTCATCCCTTGGGTCATCGCCACTGTAATCAACAAACCTGAGGACATCGGTCTTTTACCCGACAACAGGGTAGCGCTTGACGAGAATGAGACGAGAGCAGAACTGGAAAGAATGGAACTGAGTTCATTTTCAATGGATCAGGCCATCAAGACGTTGGCGTTTTGGGCCATTGGATTCATTTCAATGATAGTACCTCTGATCAGTACTGGCATGATGTTTCATTTTTATTCACTGATGGGCACCAAGAATGTTGTACCTGAACAGACGGCTTTTGTTATAGGACTTGTGGCTTTGCCCGGACTTATTTCGCCTCTTGTTTCCAGATGGGTCATTGACCGTTACAGACCGAGAATCATACTCCTGTTTACACTCTTCACGATTGCTGTGGATATGATTTTTATGTTGACTGTCAAGTCAGTGATTGGAGCGATGATCTTCATTTTAATTTATGGATTTGTAACCAGTATTCAGAACATTTCAATTAATGTGCTGTGGGTGCAGTACTTCGGTCGAAAACACCTCGGAAGTATTCGTGGTGCAGCGACAGTGTTCTCCGTAGTAGGTTCAGCATTTGGAACTGTACCATTCGGACTGAGTTATGACCTCACAGGAAGTTACTCTACAGTTTTTGTTTCTATGGCAATTCTGGCTTTCGGAGGAATGATCCTCGCAGGATCAGTGCATCAACCAGTTAAAAAGTGATAAATGGGGACAGGTCTGAATTGGTATCTAGCTTGCTAGGTACCAATTTGGACCTGTCCCCTTTTGTTTAAGTCTTTAAGTGAGCCGATTCCCGATTTCATGACAAGTTTACGGATATTCTTAGAGTACATGGCAGGACTTTTGAGATTTTTCAGGAAAATGTTACGCCTGATGCTATCACATGATAGTTCATATCTTAGTTCTGCAGATTCCAGTCCATGAGTTAGGGATTCATATAGTTTGAGAGATGTGTCAAGCGCATAGCTGAAGCCTTCAGCTGATGTGGGACTAGTTGCACCGGCTGCTTCTCCAAGCAGTGCCAGGGAGAGTTTTTTGCCGGTTGAAAGACCGAGCCTTGATGCAAATCTGAGTTGCCTTACAGAAGTAGACCGCTCGAGGAATGCCCCTTCCGTTTTAACCTCAGTCTCTAGTGAGATGCCTAAGTAATCGGCTGTTTTTTCTCTTAATAGATCGAATTTCGCCAGCCTTTCCTTGGGTGTGACTGCATGGGGTCCGCTTAATGGGAGTGCGGTGCCAAGTATGAGTCGGTTTCCCTTTTGTATGGTCCAGGAATAATAATCAGTGATTTCACTATCAAAAATGCCTGTGTAATAGGGTGTGGTAGAGGAAACTGGATACCATTTCTGTATGCTGATGTATTTCTCAGGTCCGGCATATTCTCCCAAAACAGTACGTCTCACAAATGAGTTCGCACCATCGGCTGCAACGAGAAATTTAGATTTAAGTATGGTTTTGCTTTGGTTTATATGAATCTCCCAGTGATCATCGTTGATATGGATGGCACCTACCACTTCTCCGAGATGTTTTTCGACCTCGTCAGGAATGAGAGAAAAGAGATAGCGATCAAATTTTTCACGGTCCATGTTGTAGTAGTACCTTTGATAGTAGCGTTCCAGTGAGTTGTCAAAGTCGATGGTCCTGACTTTGAAGATTTGAGGGTTTTCAAGAATATCCGAGGGTATGTTCAGATCGAGTTTGGCGAGCATCTTTTGCGCATCTGGTGAAAGCAGTCCGCCACAAGCCTTTTGTCTCAGCGGATCAACAGGCTTATCGAGCCTTCGTTTGTCAATCAGTCCAACTTTATATGGGTTTGACTTGTCTTTTGAAAGAAGCCTTGCCAGGTTGGATCCGGCCGGTCCTGCTCCAATAATGAGTATATCGTACATTTTCATCTCACCTCCATAGGAACAGAATACCATATAATTTGTTGTTAAACAATAAAATTTAGCCGCAAAAGAACAATATTAATTTTATATGACATCAACCTATCGGGATAAGTGTTGTGGTAAAATAACTAAGTCACTCTTTAATTTTCCATCATTTTACGGGGGGTAACATGAAGCAAGAAAACAAAGGGAAAAGATCACTAATGAGCAATGCCTTTTATGTGTATCGGCATATGATGAAATGGCATCCTGAATCCATTACCATGCTGGTACTGAACACCTTTGCGGTGGCAGTGGCACCTTTCATCTGGGTGGTGGTGCCAAAGTTGATCATCGATGAACTTCAAGGGAATGCAAGGCTGGACTGGATCATAACCGTACTTGCAGTGACGCTTTTCATCACGGCAGTAGTCCATTTCACAAAGGAAGCCTGTATCGGCATCTACAGAATGAAAATGTCGAGGATCAGAATGCTGTTTGGTCTGGATCTGCATGAGAAAGCCATGAACCTGGACTATTATTATGCGGAAAACGTAGATACACAAAATCTCCTTCACAAGGCGACCAGAACCACTTCAAATCCGAATCATGGCATTGGTGGTGTCATGAAATATTCTTTTTCAATCGTTGGATACCTCATTGGATTCATTGGTTATACAGGAATAATTCTTAGACTTCATCCGGTAGTGTTAGCTTATCTGCTCGCCAGTGTTGTATTGGTTTACAGACTCAAGAGCAAATCCGATCAGTACAGATTGTCCAGAGAAGATGACATACGCCCGGTTGAGAGAAAAGCAGCATACATAGCAAGAGTTTTAACCGATTTTGAATTTGGAAAAGACACGAGAATCTATCAGTTCAAAAATATGCTTCTGAAGAAGATGGAGCATTTCAACATCGAAACGGAAGCGGTCGAAAAAGATATTCACGCAAAACAACTGAAAGTTGAACTCGTGGATACTGGATTGGTTCTACTGAGAGACGGTATGGTCTATGGCTACATCACTTATATGACACTGAGCGGAGGCATGTCTTTCGGAGATTTCATCCTTTATACCACTGCCATCAGCGGATTTGCCGTATGGATGCAGGAGTTGATGAGAGATTACACCGAACTCAGATTGACCACGAGGTATGTTGACGATTATCGTGATTTCATGGAAATCAAAAATGAGGAAATGAAGGTCCAACCTTCACCACTTCCTACGGGCAATCGACTTTCCATCAACTTTGACAATGTGGATTTCGCATACCCTGGAACGGATAAAAAGGTGTTCAAAGCCTTGTCCCTTGACATTCCTGCCGGTCAAAAGCTGGCAGTGGTTGGTATCAATGGAGCTGGAAAGACCAGTCTCATCAAGCTGTTGACGGGACTTTACCGTCCGACGCAAGGGAAAATCTCTATAGAGGGCACCGATATAACTACCATTCCGTTAACAGAACATTACAAACTGTTTTCCGTGGTTTATCAGGAAATCAAACCGCTCGCGGCAAACATCTCTGAAAATGTCGCCGCATCAGAGACCTATGATGAAAACTGGGTCTGGGATGCCGTTCACAGGGCAGGACTGAAAGATAAAGTCAATTGGCTCAGCAAAAAGCTGGACACACCGCTTCTCAAAGTCATTGAAGACGACGGGCTCGAGCTCTCGGGTGGCGAAAATCAAAAGCTCGCCCTGGCAAGGGCGCTTTACAAAAATGGTCCTATTGTGATTCTCGATGAACCGACAGCCGCACTGGATCCTATAGCTGAAAAAGATATTTATGAAAGCTTCAGTGATATGATTGACGGCAGGACCGCCATTTTCATCTCACACCGTTTGTCCAGTACGAAGTTCTGTGACAAGGTCGCGTATTTTGAAAATGGAATCATCGAGGAGTACGGCACACATCAGGAACTTATGGCGCTCGGTGGTAAATACGCCCATATGTTCAACACTCAAGCGAAATATTACCAGGAAAATGGGATGGAGGTGAGTGCCTGATGGAAAAGCATGAATTTTTAAACAGCAACCGGGCAGTCATCCAGTATTTTGTACGTTTGGTGGGTAGATTATCGCCGAAGTACATGCCTACACTGCTCGTCCAGTCGCTTTTCAAAACCATGAGACCGCTCATATTCATCATTGGCCCAAAATTGATTGTCGATGAGCTCACCACGCTCCAAAGAGTGGATCGTCTGGTGGTCATGATCGCCGCGATTGCCATTGGTAATTTTGTGATTGGTGCAATCGAGAAAGTTCTGAAAGCAAGGACTGAGCTCATGACCTATCAGTTCAACAATGCATTTGAAAGACACATTTCGAGAAAGACGGTTGAAATAGATTTTGAGAATGTTGAGGATCCAGAAATCCTGAATCTCAAGGAACGTGCGCTGTTCGCCGTCAGAAACCACGGTCTCATGTATGCTATGGTCGAGGCGCTATCCAAGGTGGCAAATGAAGTCATATTGATTGCGGGATTATCGGCCATCATATGGACATTCAGTCCATGGGTGTTGGTGCTCCTCGTTGGTGTGGTTGTCATCAACAGCTTTATTTTCAAGAAAGTGCAAAAATACTATTATCTCGAATCCACTCAGACTGTGGGTGCGAACAGGGCATTCGTTTATTACATCACTCAGTCCTCTGATCTTGAGGTCGCAAAGGACCTTCGATTATATGACATGTCAGGGATGATGATTGATAAGATGAACCGCTACAATCTCAGAACTTACAAACTCTATCTTAAGATTTATGGTGCCATCAGCAGACTCAACGGTCTGGTGAGTGTCAATGTCCAGATCCAAACCGTTATCATCTATTATCTTCTGGCGGTGAGAACTCTTGCCGGAACCGTGACCATCGGTAATTTCATGATGTATGCCGGTGCTGTGGGTAAATTCAGTATGAGCATGAATACATTTGTGAGCAGCATCATAGAAGTCAATCGCCTTTGCAGACAACTTGAGCTTTTGGTGGAATATGAAAAGATTCCCGCATCCAAAGACAGCGGCAATCAGCCGATGCCGGCAGGTGAAGAATATGTAATCGAATTTCATGATGTTTCGTTCAAATATCCTAGAGCGGATGACTTCACACTGAAAAACATTTCAGTAACCATTTATCCCGGTGAGAAAATCTCGATCATCGGACTCAACGGTGCTGGAAAGACAACATTTGTCAAACTGCTCACGAGGCTCTACAAGCCAACGGAGGGGAAAATCACAATCAATGGCATCGACATTCAGGATGTGGATTACGAAACTTACATGTCTAAGATTGCCGCGGTGTTCCAGGATTATAGACTTTTTGGGTTGACAGTGGAAGAGAACATCACTGGTAAAATATCTACAGAAGATGAAAGTCCGGAACTTTTTGAGATTCTAAGGGAGGTAGGAGCATCTGTCGATATTGAAGCTTTGCCATTTGGTCTCAAAACTCCACTCGATAAAAGGTATGATAAAGAGGCGACTAAACTCTCGGGAGGTCAATCGCAAAAGATTGCTATCGCAAGAGCGCTATATAAAAATGCTCCGATTGTAGTTCTGGATGAACCAACCGCAGCGCTGGACCCACTTGCAGAACATGACGTATATCTGCGTTTCGACCAGATGGTTCAGGACAAAACCGCCATCTATATCTCACACCGATTGTCCAGTTGCAGATTTTGCGACCGAATTCTGGTGTTTGACAAAGGGGAAATCATCCAAGTTGGTTCACATAATGAACTCATCAGACAAAGTGGATCCCAGTATGAACTGATGTTCAATGCACAGGCAACTTATTATTCTGCATAAAAACAATGTTTTGTGAAACGAAACATTGGGCGTAGGTATGGTTCTCGCGAAGCGAAACTATACTAGCCTATGTGTCTATGTTCTTTACAGTATAATTATGAAAATCTATAGGTTTCCAAAGTTACATCTCCAAATATCAACTGAGGCGCTAATAAGTTTCCTTTGGAAACTTAACTACGCGAAAGATAAGAGGGGGGAAGATGACATTGCCATCTTCCCCCCTCTTATCTTTTTATAAATTAGAAAACTCAACGGCCAATTGAGCCGCGACTTTTGCATTGTTGTAAACGAGCTCAATGTTTGAATTGAGACTGTCTCCACCAGTGAGTTCTTTGACTTTCGCAAGCAGGAATGGTGTGGATTCTTTGCCTTTGATTCCAGCTTTTTCAGCTTCTGAGACTGCGATTTGAATTGCTGATGTAATCGCATCAAAGTCCATCTCATAAGCTTCAGGAATTGGATTTGCTACCACAAGACCGCCATTTAACCCAAGGTCCCATTTCGCTTTAAGCGCCTCGGCGAGTTCAAGAGGGGAGTCCACTCTGTAGTCCACTCCGAAACCACTTTTTCTTGTATAGAAGGCAGGAAGCTCATCGGTTTGATACCCAACTACTGGAACTCCGTTCGTTTCGAGGTATTCTAGGGTCAATCCGATGTCGAGGATAGATTTTGCGCCTGCGCAGACAACGGCTACGTTGGTGTGTGCCAGTTCTTGTAAATCGGCTGATATGTCAAACGTTTCCTGAGCGCCACGATGTACACCGCCGATACCACCGGTGGCAAACACTTTTACGCCAGCGAGTGCAGCTAGAATCATTGTTGAAGCCACAGTAGTCGCTCCATCGAGCTTCTTGGCAACGATGAATGGAATATCTCTTCTTGAAGTTTTGACCACGTCTTTGGCTTTACCCAAATATTCGATCTGATCTTCAGAAAGACCCACTTTGAGTCTACCGCCAAGAATCGCAATAGTTGCTGGAACCGCACCGTGCTCACGAATGATTTTCTCCACATTAAGTGCTGTTTCCACATTTCTCGGGTATGGCATTCCATGTGATATGATAGTGGATTCCAGTGCCACGACAGCTTTACCTTCTTTGATTGCTTTTGCCACTTCAGGACTGACGTCCAAATACTTTTCTAACATAATTTTAGCTCCTTTACTTTTTCATAAATTGTCTCTTCAGACATTTGAGGGTTGATTGTATTTTCATGTGAAAGTGCAATAATGGATGCTGCTACTGCAATTTCAGCGGTTTCACTTGTGCTCATGCCTTTGAGAAAGCCTAGACCGAGTGCCGCGATAAAAGCATCACCGGCTCCTGTGGCGTTGACGATACTGATCTTTGGTGGTTGAACCACACCTTGGGTCTCAGCGCTACTGTAAAAGACGCCACGTTCACCAAGACTGATGAACACTTGTTTAACACCTTTTCTATGCAGGATATCGACAGCTTTTTTGAGATCCGCTTCATCAATGATTTTGACGCCAGTCAGCATTTCGGCTTCAATCTTATTGGGTTTGATGGTGTGAAAATATCCGATCAGATCTTTGACTTTTTTTGCCTTGGTGGTGGATACAGTATCAAGGAAGAAGATCTTGTCCTTGAAAGCGGTCACGATGTACTCAAGCACTTCAAGGGGTAAATTGGTGTCGAGAACACAAAATGCAGCGTTTTCAATGACATGTCTTTTGCCTTTTATGAAATCCACTGTCATTTGGTCGCTGATGTCCATATGGGAGATCGCGAGGACCATATCTTTGGTTTCATCGAGGATGGACAGATAAGTGGAAGTTGATGCACCGCTTACAATCAGAGAATCCTGCATGTTGATGCCTACCATACGTGCTTCGTCGAGAATTTTTTGACCGTACACATCGTCGCCGATTGTACTGATGAGTCTCGTATTCACGCCCATTCTGACGAGATTTTCAGCGATGTTTCTACCGACGCCTCCAAGTGAAATTTTCACTTCACCGACGTTTGAATCCTTATAAATCAGTTCTGAAGAAGGGAATCCTTGGATGTCGATGTTCGAACCACCAATGACGCAGACGTAATCATCTTCTCTGACGATGTAGCCCTTTCCAAGAATGTAGCCTTTTTTCATAAGGTTGGTAATGTGAACCGCGACGGATGAACGCGTAATGCCGAGTGATTCGGCAAGTTCACTTTGTGATATGAGGGGATTCTTTCGCAAACGCTCAAGGATCTCCTGTTCTCGATTTGTCACTTTGACCTCCTTATCTGAAAAATATAATCAAATGCTTATTTAGTAATCTTAAGTTTATATTACTCCTGCCGTGTAAGTTTGTCAAGCATGAATCATTAAAAAATTCTTAAACAAGACTTAAGTTGCATTAACAATTGTATAAAGCAAAATTTCAAGTGGTATAATAATCGTATATGGAGGTGTCAGATGGAACCCGAACAAAAGCGAAAAGATACAAATAAATCAAGGTTTGAAAACTTCACTTATGGACTTGTTAAGATGCTGAAGTACATACTGATGATAGTGGTCGCAGGAGTTGTGATCAGTTATCTGGTCCATTACTTCAGAGCGTATAATTTGTCGACAGTCCTAAAAATTGTAGGTGGCGTCATTGTATTCATCGGACTCGCATCGCAACTGGGCACTGGTGGATTCAACAGAGATTACAATTACAACATGGTGAAAATGACCAATCCGGACCTTTTGAAATATGAAAAAGGCGCGGCCAAAATGGATGAAAACCTGATCTTCATGACCATTTTTGCCATAGCGGGACTGATCGTTCTAGGAATTGGATTTCTCGTATAACTGTCCTTGGAGGCAAATATGAAACGGATGATTATGGTATTATTGGTAATAGGACTTGTGACATTAGCCGCATGTGCGGCTGAGGAACAAGTAGAAGCGCCTAGTGTTGTTGTGACTGAGGGCAATGGGTTCCTCGCCGGCAACATCGGACTTGGTGGTCTGATGGCGGGAGATCTTGATGGAAAAGTCTATTACAGAAGCGAATCGGATCACTGGGCACTCTACAAAGCCAACCTAGATGGTACTGAAAAAATCAAGCTCAGTGATGACCGAATCAGCAACATCAATGTTCTCGGTGAGTGGATCTATTATACCAACTTCGATGACAATTTTTCAATTTATAAGATCAGAACAGATGGATCAGATAGACAACGGCTTTTGGAAGGTTATTGCTCAGGTCTTTATGTGACAGGCGATACGATGTATTTTGACATGCGTGATGACACCAACATGTCCCATGTCTATAGCATGAAAACGGATGGCAATGGTCTGGAAAAAATCGTTCCTGAAGCTTCCATGGCCTATTACCACGATGAAGTAGTGTACTATATTTCAAAAGACGGTCTCAATTTGTGGCAACTTGATCTGGAAACGAATGAGAGCAAAAAACTCACAGACAAGTACTCTGCCTATGTGGTTGTGGATGATACTGGAATTTATTACTGGAGCGTGAACGAAGGAACATACAATCATATGGACCTCGATGGTGGCGTTGATAGCGTAGTGCTAAGAGGAGGCGATTATTACAACACATCCGCAGACAAGGTGTATTACATAAAATCAGGTGACAACTACGATGTATTTGAACTGAATCTCAATACTGAGACAGAACTAAGACTCAGCTCTTTTTCTAGTGAAGTCTTTGATGAGCATGGCAAGGCCATAGAAGATTTGACCACACTTTTTGAAGATGATTTTTCTTTCCAGGAGGGGGCTGCTTTCATATATATTATTGAGGATATGGTATTCTCGAGAGGGACACTTGTTGAATCATTAGCTATGAACGGAAATGTCGATTGCCTGATGTATTTTGATGAAGCAGGCAACGCAAAATACTGGGATTGATTCATTACAAAAAAGTCATCCCATACTGTCTGGACCACCAATCATCACATCATATAAAGATGTGGAGGCCATAAAGAAATGCATGAAGTAAATAACATTTCAAATTTGCTTTGAAAGAACTGTTGTCCAAAATGGATCTACAGTTCTTTTGCATTGTGTGAAACTTACACAGAGTAGTGAGAGCGACTTCAAAAAGGGTAATAATGAAAAAAGAACGCAGTTCAGGAGGTCGAAATGAAGTGGTGGAAAGAAAGCGTAGTATATCAGATTTACCCTCGCAGTTTCAGTGATTCCAACAACGACGGGATAGGTGACATCAGAGGTATCATCGCTCACCTAGATGATTTGGCAGAACTAGGTGTCGGCACACTCTGGGTTAGCCCTGTCTATCCATCGCCAAATGCGGATTACGGTTATGACATCAGCGATTACAAAAGCATACATAAAGATTATGGCACCATGGATGACATGATGGAGCTTATTCGTGAATCATCGAAAAGGAATATCCGGATCGTGATGGATCTTGTGATCAATCATACATCGGATGAACACGAATGGTTTAGAAAGAGCCGTGATCCGGAGAGTCCTTATAGGGATTATTATTACTGGCGTCCCGGCAAAGACGGTGGACCGCCGAACAACTGGACCAGTTTTTTTGCCGAGGGTTGCTGGGAATACGATGAGGTTTCCGGGGAATACTACATGCATCTTTTTGGAATCAAACAGCCGGATCTCAATTATCATAATCCAGCAGTGGTTGATGAGATCAAAGACATCATGAGGTTTTGGCTGGAAAAAGGTGTCTCTGGATTTAGATGCGATGTCATTAACATCATTTACAAAACTAGTCTCGAGGACGGCAAAAAGAAATTGGTATTGACGGGGAGTGAACATTATCTTGCTCAGGAGGGTGCACATGACATTTTAAGAACACTTAGAAAGGACGTCCTATCGGAGTTCGATTGTTTCACTGTTGGAGAGACTGTATTTGTCACACCGGAAATGGGCAAGGACCTTTGCGATGAAAGCCGCAAAGAGCTTGACATGATCTTTTCTTTTGAACATATGGAGACAGATCAGTTCATAGTCAAATGGTTCAAAAGAAGATTCAATCCGAAAAGATTCGCCGAGGTGCTTTTCAAATGGCAGGAGTCGATCGAGTGGAACGCCAATTACCTTGAAAATCATGATCAACCTCGAAGCGTCTCCAGGTTCGGTGATGACCAAAATCTATGGAAACCGTCGGCGAAACTGCTTGCGACATGCCTGTTGACACTGAAGGGCACGCCCTTCATCTACCAAGGACAGGAAATCGGCATGACCAATTATGGGTTCACGAAACTCAATCAAATCAAGGACATTGAGACTTACAGTGTAGCGGCACTCGCCAAAAACCTGCGCATTCCGCAGTGGTACCTTTGGAGCATGATCAGAAAAAATTCCAGAGACAATGCGCGTACCCC
>JAWSUW010000108.1:0-12688 GCA_033549245.1 Bacillota bacterium
CAATAAATGAATTTCTTAAAAAAAATATTAAAACTGATTTTATGGTATCAATTGATCCGGGAGATCCAGCTTTTGAGTTAATAAAAAAGTCAGTTGATATTTACAAAATGCCACCACTTTTCACTTATATTGAAGGCAATTATAAAGTTGTAGAAAATCATAACAATATTAAAGTATTAATGAATTCACTTTATGTACCTTTACAAGATTTCGGTAATTCAGTTGATGCAATTCCGAGTGGTCCATCAGTAGCAAATGTAGCAGTTGCTATAGCAGATTACCTAGGCTGTAATCCAATTGTTTTGGTAGGTCAAGATTTAGCTTATACTAATGGGAAACATCATTCAAATGTTGCAATCAGCGATTTTGACAAAAATTCACCGGAGAAAGTAGCGACCATTCAAGTAGATGGTTTTTTTGGTGATTCTGTTAAAACAACAGCACAGTTTTATAGTATGCTCAGTTGGTTTGAAAATTGGATTAGTGAATCTAATAAGAACTTTTTCAACTGTACTGAAGGTGGCGTTTGGATTCATGGTTGTGAACACATGAAATTATCAGAGTATATTAAGGAATTCAATAATACGACAACAACTATATCATATCCAAAATTGAAAGATTTTATTCCAGACAAACAAAAATTCAAACCCCAAAAGCCGGTTGGCGAATATGTTGAAAAATTGATGACCTTAACACAAAAAATGAATCGAGCTGTTTATCATTCAAATAAAATTCTCAGTTCAATTAAAATCAATAATGAAAACAGTCTTCAAAGCCATCTATTGAAACTTGAAAAAATTGATACATTTGTTATGAGTGAGATGAAAAATGACACAATGCTCAATTATTTATTTGCATCAGCGAAAGTTGATTTTGAAAATGAGAAACGAAAGTTTTCAAAAAATGATAAATTAAGTATTGCGAAGAGCAATTTGAAATTTTATGAAAGTTTATTTAAGAATTTCGAGTATTTATTGACTTGGTTTGAGGAGATGAAAAATGAAACAGTTAATTGAATTTATAGACAAATATTATGAAAAGAATCTTGAATTTAATCAAGAGAATTTTTTGAATGTGATTAATATACTTATAACAGAATTAGAAAAATTTGAAAACTCGCAAGGCTTAAATTCAGTACTTGAAAAGATATTGAGCGAATTTTCTAATAAAGATTATTATTCTGTTATGCAAATTATAGAATATGAATTACTACCTAGATTGATCAAGAAAGAGAGTGTTATTCATTAACTTCAAATAAATATGGGGGATAATTATGTTTGAAAACAAATCAATTTTGATTACAGGTGGAACAGGTTCATTTGGGAAACAATTCACTGAAATGATTTTAAAGAAATATAATCCTAGAAAAGTTATAATTTACTCAAGAGATGAATATAAACAAGACGTCATGAGAAAAGAGTTCACAAGTAAATTCCCTGAAGATATTTCAAAGTTAAGGTTTTTTATTGGAGATGTAAGAGATAAGGACAGACTATATCGCGCATTTAAAGGAGTAGACTATGTCATCCATGCTGCTGCAATGAAGCAAGTGCCTGCATGTGAATACAATCCTTTTGAAGCGATCAAAACAAATATTCATGGTGCTCAAAATATAGTTGATGCAGCCATAGATTGTGGTGTAAAAAAAGTTGTTGCGCTTTCAACGGATAAGGCAGTAAATCCAATCAACCTTTATGGGGGAACAAAACTGGTATCAGACAAGTTGTTTGTCTCAGCTAACTCATATCGTGGAGATGATGGTACTGTTTTTTCTGTTGTACGTTATGGAAATGTATCAGGCAGTAGGGGATCGGTTATTCCATTTTTTAGAGAACTGTTAGATCAAGGTAAAACTGAACTCCCAATAACAGATTCCAGAATGACAAGATTTTGGATGACTCTAGATGATGCAGTTGATCTAGTTGTAAAAGCTCTCGAAGATTCAAAAGGTGGAGAAACATATGTATTCAAAAATCCATCATATAAGATTACTGACCTTGCGGAAGCTATGAATCCTGGAGGGGAGGTAAATCTCGTTGGAATCAGAGAGGGTGAAAAGCTCCATGAAGTTATGATTACCAGTGATGATTCAAGAGGAACCTATGATTATGGTGACCATTATATAATATATCCCAATTACATTTGGTGGTCTAAAGATCACTACTTTAAAGAAGGCGGTTCTTTAATAGAAGAAGGTTGGGAATACAATTCGGGAACGAACACAGAATGGATAGATGTAGAAACCTTAAGAAAGAAAATTGAAGAACTGGGACTATAGTCGGGAGGAACAGTTGTGGATAAACTTGCTATATTTGGCGGCAAACCAATAAGAGACACTTATTTGTCATACGGAAAACAAACCATTGATGACTCGGATATTCAAGCAGTAGTAGCTGTACTTAAGGGCGAATATCTGACAACTGGACCATTTGTTAAAGAGTTTGAGGATAAAGTGGCGAGTTATGTAGGAGCCAAATATGCTGTTGCAGTTTCAAATGGGACGGCTGCACTTCATATGGCTTGTTTTGCTGCTGGAATAAAAGAAGGTGATGAAGTTATTGTAAGTCCAATGACTTTTGCCGCTTCAGCTAATGCAGTGCTTTATTGTGGTGGTACTCCCGTTTTTACTGATATCAATCCAGAAACATATAATATTGATCCCGAAAAGATTAAAGAAAAGATTACTGACAAGACCAAAGCAATTATTCCAGTCGATTTTTCAGGACAGTCAGTTGATATGGATACAATTAAGGAAATTGCGGATGAAAACGGTTTAATAATCATTGAAGATGCAGCACATGCATTAGGTAGTGAATACAAAGGAAGAAAAATAGGTAGCCAGGCAGATATGGTTGAGTTCAGCTTTCATCCAGTAAAACCAATAACTACTGCTGAAGGTGGAATTGTTACTACAAATAGTGAAGAGTTGTATAAGAAAATGATGATCTTTAGAACCCATGGTATCACAAGGGATCAAGATATGATGAATGAAAACCATGGTCCTTGGTATTATGAGCAACATTTCCTTGGCTATAATTATCGATTGACTGATGTTCAAAGTGCACTTGGAACAAGTCAAATGCATAAAATTGATGAGTTTATCACTCGAAGAAGAGAAATTGTCAAACAATATAATAATGCATTTATAAGTTTAAAAGAGATTATTATACCAATTGAGGAAGATTTTTCGAAATCAGGGTGTCACATTTATGTTATTAAGATTAGACCTGAGCTCTTGACTGTAACGAGAAAGGAAATATTTGAAGCTTTACAGGCGGAAAATATTGGCGTCAATGTTCATTATCTTCCAGTTTATATGCACCCATACTACAAAGGTTTAGGTTATAAAAAAGGTCTTTGTCCTAATGCAGAAGAGCTCTATGAAAACATGATCACTTTACCACTATTTCCGAGTATGAATGATGAAGATGTAAAGGATGTTATTGAAGCAGTTAATAAAGTTGTAGATTATTACCGAAAGTAGGCAGAAATATGAAAATCGGTGCAATAATTCAAGCGAGAATGGGTTCTACTAGATTACCGGAAAAAGTAATGAAAAATTTAGAAGGAAAGACTGTACTTGAGCATGTACTAGAGAGAGTTCAGCAGGCAAAATTAATTGATGAGATAATCATCGCAACAACAACGCATGAACAAGATTCTGTAATAGAAGCAGAAGCACTAAGATGTGGCGTGAAGGTGTTTAAGGGCAGCGAAGAGGATGTATTGTCAAGATATTATTATGCAGCCAAAGAGAACGAGATAGACGTTATCGTCCGAATTACTTCGGATTGTCCATTGATTGATCCAAGAGTACTGGACGAAGTAATTAAGTATTACAAAGCAAATGCTTATAAGATTATTACCAATGCGGGAAATGATTTACTGAACAGGACATATCCAAGAGGATTAGATATAGAAGTCTTTTCTTTCGAGTTGTTAGAAGACGCTTTTAATAACGCAAAAGAAAAATACCAACGTGAACATGTTACACCATATGTATATGAATCAGCAAAGAATGTATTCTTTTATAAAAACGAAGTTGATTATTCAGAATATCGCTGGACTCTCGATACCGAAGAAGATTTCAAGCTAATAAGAGCAATATATAAAGAACTCTATAAAGGGAAACATGACTTTTACTTAGCTGAAATTGTAGATTTAATGAATGAGAAGCCAAAATTAAAGATGATTAATGCCCATATTGAGCAGAAGAAAGTAAAATAGGGAATTGGTGAAGAAATGATAGGAAAAACAATTAATGAAATAGAAATTGGAGACAGTGAAATATTTCAGAAAACAATATCCGAAAGTGATGTGTATCTTTTTGCAGGCATAACAGGTGATTTCAATCCAGCCCATTTAAATGATCAAGAAGCTAAAAAAACAATATTCAAGAGCCGAATTGCTCATGGAATATTAACAGCAGGATTAATATCAGCAGTATTAGGAACCAAATTGCCCGGTCCAGGAACAATATATCTTGACCAATATCTTTCGTTTAAGAAACCTGTATATTTCGGTGATACAATAACTGCTAAAGTAACCGTATTAGAAAAAAATATTGATAAAAACATAATTGTTTGTGAGACTCTTTGTAATAATCAAAATGATGAAATAGTACTAGTTGGAAAGGCTACTGTTATGCCACCCAAAGTGAAAGGGGTATAGAAAATGTCGCTAGAACTTAAAAAAATCAAGCGTGAAGACCTTGAACAGATAATGAATTGGAGAATGGATCCTCAAGTTACAAAGTATATGTACACAGATCCAAAGCTGACATTAGAACAACAATTTGAATGGTTTGATAGGGTTAGTGAGAGTGCTACTGAGAAATATTGGATGATCGTTATTGATGATACAGCTATCGGGGTGCTGAATCTTGCGGGTATCGATCATAGAAACAAAAGATGCTCATGGGCATATTATATCGGTGACACTTCATTTAGAGGAAGAGGTATTGCCAGAACTTTAGAATGCAATATTTATGATTATGTATTGGAAGTTTTAAATCTTAATAAATTATGCTGTGAAGTGTTTACCTTCAATGACATAGTAATTTCAATTCATGAGAAATTCGGATCCGAAATAGAAGGCACAATGAAACAACACATTTATAAGAATGGTCAATATTATGACATCGTTTGCATGGGAATCACAAAAGATAAATGGACGAAAATAAAATCAGAATATGAGTATGAGAAAATATTGATCGAAGATTAAAATATTCAATTGAAAGTTATGGAGGAATTCTTTATGAAAAGAATCGCTTTTAGGACGATGGGAGGTAAGTACATTGGCTATGGTCATATATATAGATGCCTTTCACTGGCCAAAGCGATAGTCAAACAAGCAATAACTTATGAGATTATTTTTATTGTGAATGATGAGATTAAGAGCATAGTAAGGGATAGTGGTTTTAAGTATGAAGTAAGCAATGATTTTAGTGATGATTATGAGATCATGAATAAGATTGGTCTTGACTTTGTAATTCTTGATTCGTATCTAGCAGATGATTTTTATTTAAAGAACATTAGAAAAAATTCAAAACTCATGCTGTTTGATGATAACAATGATATCTATGACTCAGAAATACCAGATGTTATACTAAATGGAAATATTCATGCAAAAAATTTGGATTATAAGACGAATAACTCAACATTTTTTTTGTTAGGAACAAAGTACCTGGTAATGAGAGAAGACTATTGGGATGACGTTTCTACTGAACTTATCAAGAAGAGTGGGGTTTTAATAACTACCGGTGGTTCTGATTCCTTTAATATTTCCATCAAAATTTTAAAAGAATTAAGTGGTACAGATTATTTCAAGAAAATTGTTGTTGGCCCTGGGTATACAAATGAAGCTGTTGATGAGATAAATAGGCTAAAAGACAATAAGACAACAATTATAATGAAACCGAATGGGTTGAAGGATCATATCAATAGTTCGGAATTTGTTATTACTGCTTCAGGTAGTACTGTATACGAAGTGATCTCTCAAAAGACTATTCCTATCATTTTTAGCTTGGCAGAAAATCAAAACACTGCATATAAATATTTTCAGGAATATGGGATAAAAACGATAGGCATATTTCCGGATATTCATTACGATGAGATCATTCATGCTTTGAAGCAAGCTTCCAAAATAGACATTGGAGAACTAAATAATCTCATTGATGGTAAGGGCGCATTAAGAGTTGCACACCAAATAATTCTAATGCTTAGTTGACCAACACTATAAGTTGGTATAAGTGAAAGTGAGCTATGTGGAGATGAACATCAATATAAGAAGAGCAGAAGCCAAGGATATTTCAGATGTATTTGAGCTATCAAATTCAAATAGCACTAGGCAGTATTCCATTAATGCAAATGAGATTTTATGGAAAGAACATTTAAGTTGGTTCAATGAGGTTTTAAAGACCGAAGGAAATGTGCTTTATGTTTTCCACGATGAAAAAAATGAGTTTCTAGGTCAAGTAAGATATAATATTGAGTTTAAATCTGCTGAAATAAGCATAAGTATTGTCAATGAATTGAAGGGTAAAGGTTATGGCTTAGAAATTTTAAAAAAGAGTCAGGATTTGCTTATAAGAGAGAAGGACATTGTCAAGATTGTTGCTATTATTCATGGTAAAAACATACCATCAATAAAACTGTTTGAAAGAGCTGGATACAAATTTTCAAAGTCAGACAATGACTTTTCTGAGTACATTTTGAATATTTAGGAGGGCTAAATTGAAATTGAATTTTTTCAATCAAATATTAAGTGAGAAAATATTTATTATAGCTGAACTATCAGCAAATCATGGACATGACATCAATATCGCCAAAAAAACAATCAAGGCAGCAAAAGATTCTGGTGCAGATGCTATAAAAATACAAACCTATACCGCTGATACACTGACGATTGATTGTGACAATGAGTATTTTAAACTGGATAGTGGTACCATTTGGGATGGCCGTACTCTTTATAATTTGTATAGTGAAGCATATACCCCATGGGAATGGCAAAAAGAACTAATGGAGTATGCAATCAGTATTGGTCTTTTGTTCTTCTCTACTCCTTTTGATAAGACAGCCGTTGATTTTCTAGAAGAACTTGAGGTCCCATTATATAAAGTTGCATCATTTGAAATTATGGATATCCCACTCATAGAATACATCGCGTCAAAAGGCAAGCCAATGATTATGTCGACAGGAGTCGCTTCTTTGAGTGATATTGAGGAAGCTATTAATGCGTGCAAGCGTCTGGGAAATGACCAAATCATATTGTTGAAATGTACATCATCGTATCCAGCAAATATTGAAGACGCAAACTTAAGAACAATACCCAATATGAAAGAAACCTTTAATGTTGAAGTAGGATTATCAGATCATACGCTTGGAATAACAGTACCAGTGGTTTCAGTTGCATTAGGAGCCAGAGTGATTGAGAAGCATTTTATATTGGATAAATCGATAGGTGGACCCGACTCAAGTTTTTCTCTTGAGCCACATGAATTCAAACAAATGGTTGATTCCGTTAGAGATGCTGAGAAATCTTTGGGAAAAGTTGATTACAGCATGAATGAAAAGAAGAAAAGTAGTAGACTTTTGGGAAGGTCATTATTCGTTGTGAAAGAAATCAAAGCGGGTGAAAAGTTCACTGAAGAAAATGTTAGATCAATTAGACCGGGTTATGGACTTGCTCCTATACATTTAAGTGAAATAATATTTAGAAAAGCTGCATGTGATATAAAGAAGGGTACTCCCTTGAGTTGGGACAAAATCAAGTGAATAAAATGAAAAGCCTATAAAAGAACATTATGGATCATATTTTTATTTAAGTGTTCTATGACTACATATTAAATGATCCGTCCAAGTTTTCTGTTATTTTATTTTCTTAAGTTATTACATCAATTTGCCGATATACACTATAGACAATTCCATGGAGGGGAGAAAGTATTATGAAGATCAATAATTTGAATGCAGGTAATATACCTGCAAATACACAGGGCACGGATGCCCCAAATTCAAAAAATACTGATTCTGGTAAAGTTACTAGAAAACCTGTTGATCGGACTTCAAATGGGGATTCGCATGTAAAGAACCAAAACAAAGAACCAATAAAAGAAGTGATGACTGATGAAATGCTTAAGAAGTCAATTGAACAAGCTAACAAATCTCTTGAGATGTATAACAGGAAAATCGAACGTTCGGTGCATGAGGTGACTCATACTGTCATGTATACTGTAAGAGACACCGTTACAAATGAAGTCATACAGGAGTTTCCACCAAGGAAAATTCAAGATATGATTGCAAAGATGTGGGAATTGGCGGGCCTTTTCGTTGATGAAAAAGCTTAATTGATTTAATAGATTGGAAGTGATTTAATGTCTTCATTAAGAATTACAGGGATTATGTCTGGTATGGATACTGAGCAAATGATCAAAGATCTAATGAAAGCTGAATCCATGAGGCTAGACAAAGTTAAACAAGATAAGCAATATGTTGAGTGGCAACAGGAATCATACCGTGAAATTATCAATCAAATGAGAGGATTTCAATCCACTTTTTTTGATGTGCTTAAACCAAGTACAAATTTGACATCTGCTTCATCTTTTTCAAAATTCAACTATGGGATTACAAGCAATGGTGTTGCTTCTAGTGCGGTTTCAATCACAGCTTCTGCTAGTGCGGCTAAAGCAGTGACTATCAATAAAATTGAGCAATTGGCTACAAAGGATACATGGACAGGTGCGACTACTGGGATTAGAGGTATTGAAACCCAAGGTGTTAATATGGGTAGTCTAGCAGGTAAAGAACTTGATTTTAGTATTGCAATCGGTTCAACTGCAAAGACAATAACACTTCAAAATGCTGATGTTTCTGGACTTAGTGTTACCGATTTAGCCGCTAAATTAAATACCGAAATCTCAAGCGCATTTGGCACTGATTATTCTGGTGTTGTCTCTGTTGTCTCTGTTGTATCTGCAGAAGGCATAGAAAGTGAAGAACTTAAGTTTGATTTCGCAGGTTCTGAAGTAAAAATATTAGAAGTTAGCAATCCTGAAAGTATGACAGCACTTGGCGTTACAAGTGGTGTAAGTAGTTATGGATATAAAACAAAAGGGATTGATGAACTCTTTGATTTCACAGGCATTGATTTGTCAGCGATTAATATTAATGGGACAACAATTGCTCTTAGTGGTACCGACACTGTTGATGCTATGAATAAAAAACTTAACGATGCAGGTGCTGGATTCGAAATTAAATATAACACTTTATCAGATAATTTTTCAATGGTATCCACGAAAGAAGGTTCTGCGAATAATATCGTACTGGATGATAACACTTCAGCATTTATGGGAAAACTTTTTAACATGGCGGATCCAAAAGTTGGTCAAGTCGGTGGACTAAACGCTAAACTTACAATCAATGGTGAGCCTGTAATACAAGGCAGTAATTCATTTGTATTGGATGGCATTACATTTGACCTCAAGTCAACATCTGTTGATCCAATCGATATAACGATTGCTGTAAATACAGAATCTATCGCTGATAATATTAAGAATTTTGTAGTTGAATACAATAAAATGATTGATTCTCTAACAACTAAACTTACTGAAAGACGAGATTATGATTATAAACCTCTCACTGACGAACAACGGGAAGCTCTTTCCGAAGAAGAAATTGAAAAGTGGGAAACGCGTGCAAAATTAGGAAGTATGAGGAGTGCAACAGAACTCAACACCTTCTTGACGGAACTCAGAAATGCCATAATTGAGCCAATTGAAGGTGTTGGTATATCAATGAAAGATATTGGTATTTCCAGCACAAGTTATCAGGATCGTGGTAAACTATATATTGATGAGGATAAACTGAATCTCGCACTAGAAAACAACTACGATGAAGTTGTGAATCTCTTCTCTAGTCAATCCAGTGTGGAATATAGTGATACTGCAAATAGAAACACAAGAGATAGCGAAAATGGAATCGCTAATCGATTTAACGACATTATAAAAGACTATTCACGTACTACACGTGATGCGAGCGGAAACAAAGGTCTCTTGATTATAAAAGCCGGTATTGAGAATGATACAAGTGCATTCCAAAATGACATTTCTAAGCGTATAAATACATTTGATGACAGATTGGACCGCTTGGCAGATTATTTGGAAACTAGAGAAGATTACTATTATAACATGTTTTCCAAAATGGAGTCTGCATTATCACAAATGCAAGCACAAGGGGATTCTCTGGCTGGGATGCTCGGAGGCGGAGCTTAATGAAACCGGATGAGATAATGAATAAAATCATTGAAGATTCTTATATCATAAAAAGTGCACTCGAAGCTGAAGACATCGATATAGTCGTTGAAACTTTGTCTAGACGACAACGACTGATCGATGAACTTGAGAAACACGCTCCTTTTGAAGCTGATTCTGAAATCGGAAAGAAGATTAAATTGTTCCAGCAGATCGATCAAGCATGTCAAAGTGGTTTTGAGATGTTTAAAAGTAAAATTCAAGAGGAGCAGTACAAAGTCAAAAATGAGCGCAAGCAAATGAATGTCAATAAAAAGGTATATAATCAGTATCAAATGAATATACCCGGTCAAATGTCAGGATTGTCCATAGACAATAAGAAATAGCAGGAGGAAGTGTAATGGCGATTATGAACCCATATAATTATTCAAAACCAAAAACTTTTATCAAGACTGAACCACTGAAAGCGGTAAAACCAATCGAGAGCAATAGGGCAAATCCTACGAACGATAAAATGGACCAATATCTTGAAAATAGAATTATTTCAGCAAGACCCGAGGAGCTCACTTTGATGCTTTATGAAGGACTTGTCAAGTTCATCAAGAAAGCTCAAATCAATCTTGATATGAAAAATATTGAGCAAGTGAACTATAATGTGATGCGTGCGCAAGCGATCGTAGACGAACTCAGAAACACGCTCAACATGGAAATTCCACTTAGTGAAAGCATGGATGCCATGTATGAATATCTTTCATATAAGCTGGTCATGGCAAACGTGGATAAGAATCCACTCACATTTGATGAGGCGTTGATTGTGGCGGAAGATTTTAGAGAAACTTGGAAAGAGGCATTTGGTCTTAAATAATTGTTCACAAACTTTTAACTGTTATATATGGATGAGTATCGTGTTTTTTGGTATAATAGTTACACAAATGTTATCTGTACAAAGAAGGGAGACTATATGGATCTAAAAATATCTCCATTTCAAATGCAAGGTCTGACCAGTATCAAGCAAGCACTGGGAATGGCAAATTTACAAAAAGCGATGTCTCAGGATGCACAGTCCATGGATGCGCTTGTAAAAATGATGGAACAATCTGTAACTCCACATAAAGGTCAGAATGTTGACATCAAATTGTAGTATAATAGAGTTGAGCCGATGAGTTGGCTCAACTTTTTACGTTTCGGGAGGACTTATGAAAAGAAGTGATCTAATACTTGAAATGAACAATTTGCTAGAGCAGAAGGTTCAGTTGATGGAGCAGCTGGTTATTTTGCTGGAAAACCTGGATGAGACTGTCTCTGTATCGTTTGTCAGACCGAGTCTGGATGCGATTGATGGACTTCAAAAGCAACTGCTGGGTAAAGATGTACTATTTTTGTCTCTCCTTCAGAAGTTTTTAAGTGAGAACGAAGTGAAATCGTTAGGTGAACTGCCAGTAGAGGATCTTGCTCCACTAAAGCAGGCACAGTCGAGCATTGTCGTTGTGGATGAGCTACAATCGAAAGTGAATGCTGAAATGGAACATTTCCTTTTAATAAAAGGCAGGCTCAAAGGGGAGCAGATCAAGGAGAAAACACTTTCTGACATTCATAAGGCCTATGGTAAAAATAATTTGAAATAATAGAAATTTTGTAGCTTATGACCCAAACGGCTGGGTATATAGTTATTATCAAAGAATAAAGGGGTTGAGCTTATGAAAGTAATCGTGACTGGTAGAAACCTGGTAATAACCGATGCAATTAGAGAGCAAGTCGAGAAAAAACTAAGTAAATTTGATAAGTATTTTAAGAGTGACGTCGAGGCACACGCTACATTCAGTACTCAAAAAGATGATCATATAGTAGAGGTAACCATTCCACTGAAAAATGGTACAACATTTAGAGCTGAAAGCCGTACAGACGATATGTATGCAGCAATTGATGATTCCATTGATAAAATTTCGAGACAAATGAAGAAACATAAAACTAAAATAGAAAGAAGATTCCACGATCACGAGTCCATCCGTTTTGAAGCGATTCCAGAGTCGACAGAAAAATATGTTGAGTCAAGTATCGTTAAAACCAAAAGATTCGGAATCAAACCAATGATGCCTGAGGAGGCAGTTCTACAAATGGAACTCATTGGACATGATTTCTTTGTATTCCTTAACGGGGAAACAGATGATGTCAATGTTGTTTATAAAAGAAAAGATGGCGATTTTGGATTGATTGAGCCATATTTATAATTGAATAGAGTGAAATAGAGCGGGGAGCGATTTCCCCGCTTTTCTTTTGGTGAAAATGTGAATGGGGACAGGTCCAAACTGGTACCTAGCGACGCTAGGTACCAGTTTGGACCTGTCCCCATTTATATAAAACTAAATGTCAATCACTTTTGAAAATGTCCCGAAAAAATCAAATCATTAGCACCCGCATAAAGCAGGTGCTTTTTTAGATGAA
>JAWSUW010000109.1:0-9357 GCA_033549245.1 Bacillota bacterium
ACAGAAGGTTTCTTTGGTGATATGAAAGCGAACGATGATTTTAGGCAATTCAACCACCGCTCAAAAGATAAGGTGCTAAAAGAGTTTATGCTGTTCGCTTTTGGAAAAAACATAGACAAGTATTATAAATTTATAACGGGTAAAATCAAAAGGTTTGAAGGAAAAATTGACCAAGCTGCATGATTTTAATTAGGACACCTGTCTTTGAACTAGACCTGTTTTTGTTGTGCTCAAAATCTAGGTGCAACTGAGACAGGATTAAAACCTAGAGAAAAAACTGCTAGAAATGACTCTAAGAAAGCCTCATTTCTAGCAGTTTTTCAAGTTTATTGTTTATCTGTGGTCAATTCGGTATTTTCCCGATTGCCCCTCTAGAGCATGTAAAATACTAATTAACACCTTCCAATAAAATAGTCGCAATGGTTTCACATCCCAAGTGATATGTGTCTCCATCACCGATACGTGCCACGATGAAAACCGGGTCACCATAACTGGTGATAAACACTTCTTCTCCGTTTTCAAGTTCTATAGTCATGTTGTATCCAGCGATCATTGCAATGTACATTGTGTCCATGATGTAACTTTCGTTGAATGCGGTCTCAATGGCAATTATTTCCTCGTCACTGAATGTCCTTTCAATGACATTGCCATCAACATCCTTAAGTGTAATACTTTTAATGCCTTCAATCAATTTGTCGAATTCCATGGCTCTAGCAGTTGATTCATCAATTTTTTCACTGGTGCCTGCAGCGGGACTTTCTTCCGGTATTTCTTCAACTGGTGCTATAACTACCGGTAAGGTTGTAGGATCCTCTTGGTTAACCGTTTTATCATCTACTTTTGTACAACCTGATAGGAAAAGAATTCCCACCAAAGCCAATATTCCTAATTTACCTTTTGTGATATTCATAAAAACGTCTCCTTTTTCATCTTAATCAGTTACGTTGCCGTTATATGCATTTAGACGCAACTCAGGATAAAAAAGTTCCGTATGTCCACCCCGACTGCTTAAAGATGAGCAATTGGGATAGTTCTCTTAAAAAGTATAATGTGTGGTCCAATCGGTGGGTAATCAAATACATCACCAAACGGCTCAAATCCCAGTTTGTTGTAGTACTCAATAACGCTCGTTCGGCCTTTGCACCATAACAATCCACATCCCTTTAGGATCAGCTTCTTTTCAGCAAATTGAACAATTAGCCTTCCTGCTCCTTGTTTTCTAAAATCGGGCTTCGTTGCCATTGCTCTCAATCTAAATTGATCGGCTTCGCAAAAAAAATCAGTGCACTCTCGATTGAAAGAAGCGATACTCACCAGTTCTTCACCATGGTATGCACCAACATGAAATGTTTCCATGTGTTTGTCTGTATCATATATGCAATCCTCAATGGACTGATAGGGTCTCAATATTTCATGTCTAAAATCGATTATGTCATTCAAATCAACTTCTTTGATTACGAACATAATTCGCCTCCACATTTTACTCAAATATCAAGTAATGCTTTTTGTTTCTTGGAGAATGATTTGTAAACAATATCATAGGAATAATCCATCAGTTTATAAATTTCTTCATCAGGCACATCCTTACCAAAAATCACAGTATTCCAGTGCTGTTTGTTCATATGATAACCGGGAATGATCCCACTATATTTTTCTCTAAGCGCGATGGCTGATGCCGGGTCACATTTTAGATTTAAACCGATTTCATCTTCACGATCATACACAAGACCGAACATCTTACCACCAACTTTTAAAACCAGTGTGGTTTCGTCAAAAGGGTATGTCTCCTCAGCATGAGGTTTGCTCAAGCAATACTGAACTGCTGTTTTAATGTCCATTATTCAATCCTCCAAATTTCCAGTGAATACATATTTTAATGTTTTCACTGGGAGTTATTTTGGATGTGTTAATTTACAAATTATAAAAAATCAAAAATACGCCTAAAGACAAAATAAACATCATCATAAAACCTGCAATCATTTTACCCAGCGTTTTTGAGTACCCACCAGGAGTTATTTCATTTCTGGAATCCAGCAGTTTGATGATGGGATGAAGTCTCCAAAAATAAGAGGCAATTGACAAAATCAAGACCAATACTGAGAGCATTTTGGTCAATGTCGAGCCCGTGATCAATACCACCACTAAAAGAGAAATGAAAATCAGTTTGGTGCCAGCGACCCAGAACACCATATACCTTACAAAGTCATGCATATCGGGATCTTCTTTGGATTTTTCCCAAGCATTAAAAACTGCCACACCGTTACCCATTTTCGAATCGGGTGCAAAATATAAAATCATAACATTTCCCGCTTCAAGGATAATGAATAACACTATAGCCAATGTTAAAATCATGATTACACTCCTTTATATTTTCTACTTGATTTTACGAAACATATTTTGGACCTTTCATCTTTTCTTTGACTTTATCCAGATCAATGTGCGAATTACCGCAAAATTGATTCCTGATACTCGGAGTCTTCGTAAACATTTTCTTTACCGTTCATGAACAATACTGAAATGAAACTCAAAAGTGCTGAAACCAATACGAGAATCATCGCAATTTTAAAAACCTCTTCACTACTGTATGCTGATGCGTTCAATCTTTTGATCAAATAGCCCATGCTTAGTGATATGATCCCGCTTCCGACAAATTCACCTATGTTCACTACTGAAATAGCGATACCTGTATATTTAAGAGGGTTTACATTTTTCACATTGGAGAAAACAAGAATGTGGCAAATCATGAATATACCCATTAAAAAGAAAATAGCTGGCCATTGGTTAACGGGTGGCTGCCCCTTAAAAACGACTAGGATATATAGCCACAACAAGGCATAACCAGAACTTGCGAAGATCAAAATTTTCTTTATTTCTCCACCAAGTAAATCTGAAACTTTTCCAACGATTGGAGCTCCAACGATAAACCCATAGGTGATAAAGGATAAATAATAGGCAGCTCTTTCACCGTTCATATGATAAACCGTTTTGAGATACCCATTGCCCCAGAGTCCAAGAACTGCAGTTAATGAACCCACAAAGAATACCATTATAAAAAAGTTGGGATAATTTTTTTTATTGGTTAAAACAAATTTCACACCTTCTCTGATATTAATTCTACTTCCACAATCACTTTGTGGCTGCTCTTTTACAAACAGAAAAATTGCTATGGATAAAATTACGGTTATAATGCCAAGAATCACAAAGGTATCTCGCCATCCGAAATTGAGTGCTATATATGTTAAGGGGATGGTCGCAAAAAAAGCACCGAAGTTTCCAAAAAGTGATGTCAAACCTGATAATGTGGAATACATATTTTTTGGAAACAATGTTGCTTGTAACTTCATGACAGAAACAATGATCACAGATGTCCCTATACCAACCAGCAATCTAGCAAAATAGGTTAAATAGATCAGATGTGAAAATCCAAAGATAAATGAGCCAACTGCTGTAACAGCCATCCCTATTGTACATATTTTTCTGACACCGATGGTGTCGACCATAATGCCAACAGGGAGTTGCATCAAAGCATAACCATAGAAAGTCATTGCAGCCAGATTGGCAATCTGAACACTATCAAGATTCAAATCAATCATCAGCTGATCTGCAACAGAACCAATTGCCAATCTATGAAAAAATACAATTACAAAACCAAAGACCAAGATTCCCCATGAAACCCAACGATTAATTTTCAATATATTTAACTCCTAATATTTTTTTGTTGATCTGATTTCACTGATGTCACGCATGTACCCATTAATAAATACACTCGCATCAATATTATATGCAACACTGTCAAACCCTTTCGCAAAGGCATCTTTTGCAGCCTCTACATTACCAGCATATATAATTGCAGGCTTATCTGCTTTTTTACAGGCACTTAGTATGCGATCAATCGCTTCAACGAATCTTGGATGCCCGAACTGAACTGGAACGCCTAGCGAAATCGACAAATCAAATGGTCCAACAAATATACCGTCAATACCATCCAGCTGAACCACTTCTTCGATGATTTCAAGCGCACCCACAGTTTCACATTGCGGCAAAACCAATATTTCTTCGTTGCATTTTTTCATGAAAGTTTCAATACCAGCACTAATGTTCTCGTCATAACCGTAGTTATTTGAACGCACACCAGCAAAACCTCTGTTCCCTAGTGGTTTATATTTTGCAAATGAAACAACCCTTTTAAAATCCTCTATCGTATTCAGCATCGGGACAATAATGCCTTTTGCACCCTGATCCAGGCAGCGCTGAATTTCTTTGTGATCTGTATTCGCAACACGCACAAAAGGTGTAATTCCAGCACGCTCCGCACCTCGAATTAAGTTAATCATATTCTCGGTATCATAGGGTCCATGCTCTGTATCTATAATCACATAATCAAGCCCGAGCTCACCCATACACTCTATGTGACTCTGAGTTGCCATCACTAAAAATGTGCCCAGAGGTTTTTCTTTCTTAAGCATTTTTTCCTTAATTTTATTCATCCCTTTGTCCCCCCTCAACCATATTTAACCTGCGATTATTGCTTTGATTTAAAAAATTCGCCCAATTTTTTCATGTATTCCTCAATCACATGTTCATTGATTCCTGCAAAAGATAAACGCAAATACTGACTGCCGTCATGATTTTCTTCAATAAAGAAATCGCTTCCTGAACCGTACGTGATTTTCACCTCTTCAATGGCTACAGGCAGTAGTTCTCTCCCGTCTAGTCCTCGAGGCAGCTCAACCCAAATATAATATCCGCCATCTGGTGATGTTTGCTTTGTACCTTCGGGGAAATGATTTTCAATTGCCTTTTTCATTACATCTCTTCTCGATTGATAGATATTGCAAAGGTTTTTCAAATGAGATGGATAATGACCACCATTAAAAAATTCAGCACATATGGCCTGTGTAAGCCCGTTTGTACATGTATCTATTGCAAGCTTCATATCTACTAAGTCCTTCATGATTTCAGCATCCGCAACAAGATACCCAAGTCTTGCACCGGGAGAAAAAATCTTTGATAGACTATTGGCATATATGACGTTCTTACTATCTGTATATGTTTTGATTGGATCCAATCGTTCTCCGCTATAGCGAATCTCACTGTATGGATCATCTTCTAGTATAATGACGTCATATTTTTCTGCTAGCAAGGCCATCTGTTTTCTCTTCTGTGCTGACATGGAAATTCCTGTGGGATTCTGAAATGTTGGCATCGTATATATAATTTTTGGATGATATTTGTTTATTTTTGCTTCAAGATCCTCCATATTTAATCCATCCGCATCCATAGCACAGGATCGGCACTTAACCTCAAAACTATCAAATAACATCTTTGCGTGGACGAATGTCGGTGATTCCACAAGAACCACATCACCCGGATCAAGATACAATTTGCACACAAGATACAGGGCTTGGATGCCACCCGCAGTAATCATTATCTCATCCATATTTGCTTTAATTCCATTTGGAATCAAAAGGTTTTCTTGTACCGCTTTTCTCAAAGTAGTGAGTCCAATGGTCGCTCCGTAAGAAAGTGCTTGCATCGCTTTTTCTTCATTGCTCAGGACTGTCTGCGTTAATTCTCTAATCAATTCTAACGGATAAGCTTCCTTTGCCGGCGCACCACCACCAAAGGATGTAAGCTCTTTATTTATCAAAGACTCCATAATATTATGCATGCACTCTATGATGTATTCCATTGATTCACGACGTTTCGCACATTGAACCATTTCATCACTCACCTTTCATTCCGCAGTTTTGACAGTGTTTTTACCTCTACCAATAGTTTACTTCATCGAGCAATTATTTGCCATTGTATTTCGAATAATTTTTGAGAACCACCAAAGAAAAAAGACCGCCAAAGGCGATCCATTTCATACTGCACTTATATGCGTCATTGCAACGGCTTATCCAGTAGGATATTACCGAGTGTCGCACCTGCTTTTCCTTCTACCAGGATCTGGATCTGTTCTATTGAATCAAATTGTGTCAGTGTCTTAACAATTGATGCTATGGTAACAAGTTCACCAGCGCTGCCACCAGAATGATTCTCGACAAATTCCTTTGAAAAGTCAACAGTGCATAAACCATTACTAACTGAGATATCAAGCAGTTTTGTGCCATCTGCTAGAGATGCCACAAGCCCTTCTGACTGGGGCCCTTGGATCAGTCCAAGAATCGCCGCACGGGCGACTCCGCCATCGATAATCATCATATTTCTGGTTTCCGGATACACTTGATCTGCCAATGAAATCGGAAAATATAATTGAATAGGCATCTCTTTTAAAATGCCGCTTACATAGAGGGTATAACCAGCAGGGAAACTCGTATCTGAGAGCTCAAGTAGTTTCTCAACTGAAACGACCCCAACACCCTCACGGATGATACGTTCTTCAAAATAAGCTGAATTGACATCATCGTAACGAATCGTATACTGTGTCTTGTTGTCATCGACAATCTCAACCTTCTTGATGATGGCATTGATTCTTGAACTGTTTCCATCTTTGTCTATGACATCTTGTATCCAAGTTGTCCCTGCAACCAATGGCGTCTTGATCAGTGTTAGACGATCGAATTTGGAATCGAGCATTTACATCTCAGCTTTCTCCTGAATAAGCTCATTTCCAGACAGGATATAATGGATTGATATAGAGTGATCTGAAAGACTTTCGCCACCTGACATGTCATCTACTTCACCGGTAATGGTATAAATCCTTTGGGTGGGATCATCCTCTATATTATTCAAAGTCATAGTATGCCCATATTCAGCAAACCCATTATAAATCCATGAATAACCCAATTCACTCGGCAGTAATGCTGATAATGGAATTTTTTCATATGTGACATCAAGAATACTCGCTGTTTTGCTGTATGCATTCCAGCCGACATCCTTACCAAGCAACTCTGCTACTTCACGTATGGGCACGTAGGTTGTCCCATTGTATAGAAAATTGTCCATTGTCACAAGTTGATTATTAACATCAACTTTTATCAAATTTCTAAAAACATCAATCGACTCACTTGTGTCAACAGCACTCGAAAACCCAAAAGTTAAAGCTAAAATTAGGATTGTTAAAAGGAATATACTAGATATACGTTTCATTTAATACACCTCCAATCCGGTACGTCCTTTACAGGCGTTACACGCTTCTTAGTTTATAATGAATGTAATAAAAAATTTAATCTTTATTCATCAAAGAATCAAGCTGATTCTTTAGTTTCGGAATCTCAATAATAACAGTATGCCAAACATCTTCCATTCTAGGTGTTTGGTATTTATGAGCAGTCACATCTCTCATTCCAGAGATGCCCCTCCACGAAATATATGCAGTTTCAGCTCTAAGCTCATCAGTGATACTTTTTGCTAACTCTCCAATATTGATCAGTGTCATGCATACTGCACGTTAAGTTTTTTCATCTTCAACAAATAACTCTTGAGCATAATCTTTAATCAAATCATTAATAACATCAATTTCCGAAAGGATTTTCTTCACAATCTGTTCGTCTCTAATTTTCATACAAAGTCACTACCTTGTTAATTTTTATTATAGAATTCGGAGCTATTGGCAAATGTACTAGATCAACATTTTTTTTAAGTTCATTTTCAACATCCGATTTTAACTCATATAACATGAACAACGATACTGTTGGTGTTAAAAATTCAACTAATAAATCAACATCACTATCCTCATTCGCATTTCCATCAGCATATGATCCAAATAATGAAACGGATTTGATTGGATATTTATTAGCCATTTTAATCAACAACTCATCTAGAAGCATCGATATTACTCCAATCCAACTAATTATCAAAGAATTCTTATATTTTAATTATACTACAATGAAGGCTCTCTGTCGCATCATATGGACATGGAACAATTAGCCCAATATCTACTCTGAAAAAGAGCCGGATTTTCAGTGGCCTCCAGATCAGCAATGCTTTTTTCATTTAATAGTCTCCCTTAGTCCAACTCCGATTATCATTCATCGTTAAACAAACCTTCCATAATCGAATCTCTTATTTTCGAATTTTCAAAATCAACTTTTCCATGAAAATGAACGACTGTCTCGCCCTTTTGGATCACGATTTCATCGCGTTCTTCTGAAATCGACAGATTGTCTACATCCCAATATTTCCTCAAAGTCTCATCAGAACGCATCACCTTAACCAAGTAGTACGACCCTTTCCACTTGATGCCTTTTTCTAGTTCTTTGTTGATTCCTTTGAAAATAGTCCTAGCAAAGTTCGCACTATTTGATTGATAAAAATTAACAGCAAACCCGACTACTTCGCCATCGATCAATCGATTTTCCCAGTAATTATAATGTTTTGGTACGACCGGACTCCTCCCAGGATTAAACCCACTTCTGATGAGCTGACCCACCTCTTCTGATTGTCCAAGATCCATCTTAGGGTAATCACTCGGTATTATGACAATTTTATTATACTCCTCTTCAGAAAAATTTATGTTTGAATTGTTCGTAAACGCAATCACAGCTACAATAATCAAAAATGCTAAAGTTATATACAGAACACTGTCTTTCTTTTCTTTCCCTTTTTTCTTGATCATATATCTCACTCCAAGCCCTACGCACACTCCAAGGAGTGGCGCAAACATTGCTTCCATAACAGCTTGAGGCGTAACAATAGCATCAAGCAAGATCACTATCACAAAAATCATAGTGATAACGAGAGTCGGAATGTTGATGGCAAGTGCTCGTCGCCTTGCTGCTTTAATTGTGGGTACTCTGAGCGAATGCCCATTTTTTACTGAACGCCTCATTCTAAAAATCCAAGATAAATTATAGGATGAAGATATGAAAATGACCAAAAATAAAACTGGAAATAAATATGTACCAAATACGCCTACATAACTGAGGAGATTTTTATAATTAATCGGAAAATGTAACACAGTAGTCAAACCTGCGATGAACATAAAAAGCATCAATCCCATTAGCTCGCTTTTCCACAAAGTTGAAGCCACAATTTTCTGCTCCAGTACATCATCTGTTTGAATAGGCGTAATATCATCGTTTTTATCGGCATAAAAATACTGTAAATAATCGAGCGACGTAATAAAATGCCACCCCGATTCTTTACAAAGTTCTCTGTACACTTTTGCTTCTTCAGTATTTTCTGGTGCCAGTGGTCCTCCCTTTTTAAACACATCTACACAGAATTTGAGTTTTCTTGGTTCTACTGCTATAAACTTTGCAAACACACGGTTAATCTTCTCTAGCATCCAACCTTTTGCCGCCATTTCCTCCAAATATTTCTCTATAGCTTTGTAATCAAGTGATAAAAACCCCCAAAAAATCCATTTGCTTTTATGTTTCATTTGATTGCCTCCCTTCTTCTAACAAC
>JAWSUW010000109.1:9367-12596 GCA_033549245.1 Bacillota bacterium
GCCATCTTCAACCAGTTGATTTAGCCTCTGGTACTCAGCCTTTAATATCGTTAGACCTTTTTCCGAAATCAAATAGACCTTCTTACGATTGTCTTCGACGACCTGAGTGATGATTTCTTCTTCCTCAAATCTAGATAAAAGGTTATAAAGCGTTCCTGCCCCTACTTTCACACGACCTTTCGTTATGGAGTCGACCTCCTGCATGATGCCATAACCATGTTGTGGTTTGAGAAGCGTCAAAAGTATGTAATACATAGACTCAGTTAATGTTTTTAGTTGTTCCCTTGCCATCAAATACGCCTCCTGATAACTATATCTATAATTGATATATCTATTATCGATATAGTAACATTTTCTGATTTTTCTGTCAACCACATCAATATCTCTACGACAACAATGGTGGTCGAGGACAACTACTTCGCAAAATCTGTAAAAATACATTTGATAAAGATGCTAAGTAGGTTAAGATTACGCATGTCCTTTGCCCTTATTGCATCAAAAAAAGGTGCCAGATACCACCCCGATGGTTACGGCATTAACAATTCTCTCACTCATATTACTATTGTCTTATCACACAATATCCAAGCACAACAGCATGGGGAGTCGAGCACTTGCCCCTCTCGCTTCACGAGAACTATACCTACGCTCAATGTTTCACTGTGTGAGAACATTGTAGCTACGTTCGCCCGTTATTTCGGCTTCGCCGAAAAACGCACCTCACAGGGTTCGACTCCCAGCTCCGCCGGTAAAAGGAAAGGCCCATGCGTATGCATGGGCCTTTCCTTTTATTGGTGGAGATGGGGCGTCACCGTTTGTAGACACGTCCAATCCGGTACGGCCCGTTACAAGCATTACTCGGTGTTATGTTTATGATGAATATGATAAATTAACGTAGAACTCATTGAAATCATCTAAGATATCAATCTCCGAAAGGATTTTTTTAACAATTTAATCGTCTCTAATTTTCAAATATCATTATTACCTTGGACTGCTAATTTTCATGTTAGAACCTCCATGTATTTGCGGACTAAATCTTTAATTTTGAAAATTTCAGCATATTCTAGTAATAGTGAATAGTCCGCTCCAGGCATTTTCATATACCTCCGGAGAGCTTCGTTGACAATATCAGCATCCAATTGATCTTTCTTTTTAATGCAATCACAAATAGTTCTTTCCTTATCGTAAACAAAGATTTGATGCCCATAAGGAGTCTCAGTAGCAGTTTTGCCGATAATGTGAAGCTTCTCATCGATATAAAAGAACTTGTATTTATCTTTTTCTTTCAGGAGTCTAGTGTTATACCCAGACGGTATGGTCAACATCATTTGTAGTGGCATTCTATCTGATAAATCATGAAAATATAGTGCTGTCTCGTGGGAGAAGATACCTTTTTTACATCTGTACTGCGTTAAAAAGAACTCATCTTCCATTTGATCGGGATCCATATACAAACCTTGTTCAAGTTTTTGAATTTCACCTGATTGGTTCATTCTTTGAATTGTTTTATATGATACACCAGCCTCTCTAGCTTCTCCTGATGTCAGAATTCCATTTTTTTCTTTTAGCAATTTATCCACTAAATATTTTTGACTCATCACATCACCTCGTTTGTTATACTTGTTCGTATATATAATACATTATACGAACGAACATGTCAATTCGTTTATGTTTAACTTCCACATTTTCTCTAGTCTAGTTCAACAACAAAAAAAGACCACCAATGAGGCGGTCCATTTCATTGCTTATGCCGAACAAGAAAGCTAACATATTGAATTACTAATTTTGGTTCTAAGGTTCAATATATCATTCAAATTTTGTCCGCTCATATAGATAATCCATTGATGCATATACAATTGGAAATATACTTACAATGAGATATATGGAGAAATTTGTTAATGATGATGAATAAAACTCTCCAACTTCTCCGAATTCATTCAACCAATTCATAGCAATTGTTGGTGCAGCCTGATTTTTACCTAACCATATTCCAATTATTACAAAGCATAGAACAGCTAAAATCCTAACGATTAGTTTGACTTTTGACCGTTTTATTTTTTGGAGTTTAACTCCTAAATGATTTTTTAACCCATTTGCAAACACCCAAAATAAAAAGCCCATCAAGCTTGGTACTGCTAAATAATTAAACAATCGCCCCAAGAAAAATTGAGTCAATGGAGAATAATAAATGTAAACAATGTAAAAAGTTGCAAAAATAAAACATTGAAGTATAGATAATAAAAAAGCATAAACTAGATTACAGAACATATTATTCAATCTGTTTTTTTTCACGTTATCAATCATTTCGTAACCGCTCTACTTCCAACATTACATGTAACTGTTCCTACATTTATTACATCTATTTTCGTTTGACATCTTAGTGTCAGACCTGAATAACTAGAATCTTGGTAATAAGCGCTATTTGACGTAGGATACTTTGTTGTTGGCCCGTTTATCCATGTAGCCCAAAAAATATCAGTCGTACCATATCGAACTTGTCTGTTTCCAACTGTATTACCCATAGGATCCCAATCAGCACCTGCTGCATACAATTCAATATTTGCACCCAAATTATCTATCCAATACACAGTCGCCCAAGCTTTAACACCATAATTGCTACTATATTGATCATCTACTTTCACATCCGTTGCGACCACTACAGCCACATATAAATTTGATACATCTCCGCTTTTAGCAACGATTTCTCCAACCTTTTGAACTGTTGAACTGGTTCTAAGTTGAACAGCATCATATTTTACACCATCGAACGGACTAAACTCTGAACTAAAAAGTATATTTTCTCTTATTGAGCGAGGTACGGAGTAATCAATTTTATTTTCTGATGCATCTTTTAATAATGATTCCTCATCAACTGAATTTATTAAAAATTGTGCTTGTGCCTGAATCATTTTTGTCTCGTTTGTTAAATTAGTTGTAGCATAAGTTGATGCTGTGGCAATAACCAGTAATACTATCAAAAGTATAGTTGTTAAAATCCTTTTAAATCTTTTTTGCATAAAGCCCTCCTATTAAATTAGTATTCTTTCCATTCACTCAAGTATGAAGTGTTTTCAAGAACAATTCCATTTAGGTAAACATAACCATTTGACAAGATTCTGTACTGATATCCTTTAGCGACATAGTACGTCCCGCTCACTCCTGCATATGTACCTACTGAAGTATTTGTCCAACTTTTGATTGTCAACCAGTTTCCATTTTTGTATTGCTGTAA
>JAWSUW010000110.1:0-12547 GCA_033549245.1 Bacillota bacterium
CTCTTGTTTGTGGCATAGGACCGTCAGCTGCGGAAACAACAAGGATAGATCCGTCCATTTGAGCGGCTCCTGTGATCATGTTCTTTACGTAGTCGGCGTGACCTGGACAGTCTACGTGAGCGTAGTGTCTTGCAGGAGTTTCGTACTCGACGTGAGCTGTAGAGATAGTGATGCCTCTTTCTCTCTCTTCCGGTGCTTTATCGATGTTGTCAAAGTCTACTTTTGCGCCTAAAGCGTATTTCTCGAATAAAACTTTTGTGATCGCAGCAGTAAGAGTTGTTTTACCGTGGTCAACGTGACCGATTGTTCCGACGTTACAGTGCGGCTTATTTCTTTCAAATTTTTGCTTAGCCATTTCTCAATTCCTCCCTAGGATTAATTTTTACCGATAATCTCTTCAGCGATACTTCTAGGTACTTGCTCATAATGACTGAAAATCATAGTGTAGTTACCACGACCTTGTGATTTTGATCGAAGGTCTGTAGCATAACCAAACATTTCAGAAAGTGGTACATGAGCGTTGATGACTTGTGCGCCATGAACAACTTCCATACCTTCAAGCTTACCACGTCTGGAGTTGATATCACCCATTACATCACCAAAGTACTCTTCAGGTACTGTAACTTCAACCTTCATGAAAGGCTCGAGGAGTACAGAATCACCTTTTTTCATTGCTTCCTTAAGTGCCATGGAAGCGGCGAGTTTAAATGCCATCTCGTTAGAGTCAACTTCATGGTATGAACCGTCATAAAGATTGGCTTTAACGTCAACAACTTCGTAACCACCTAAGATACCAGCTTTAAGAGCGCCTTGAACACCATCGTTGATCGCATTGAAGTATTCTCTTGGAACAGTACCACCAGTAACTGTTGACTCGAATGCGTAACCTTTACCGGATTCATTTGGAGCGAATTTAATCTTAACATGACCGTATTGACCTCTACCACCAGACTGTTTAGAGTACTTGTAGTCGATATCAACTGGCTTTGTAATAGTTTCTTTGTATGCAACTTGAGGAGCACCGATATTGGCTTCAACTTTGAATTCTCTCAAAAGTCTGTCAACGATGATTTCAAGGTGAAGTTCACCCATACCAGCGATGATGACTTGTCCGGTTTCTTCATCTGTGTAAGCTCTAAAAGTCGGATCTTCTTCTGCAAGTTTTGCAAGCGCGATACCCATCTTCTCTTGAGATGCTCTCGTCTTAGGCTCAATTGCCACACGAATAACAGGCTCAGGGAATACCATAGACTCAAGAACGATCACATGATCAGGATCACAAAGTGTGTCTCCAGTAGTTGTATACTTCAGGCCAACCGCCGCAGCGATGTCTCCAGAGTAGACTTTTGCAAGTTCTTCTCTTTTGTTGGCATGCATCTGAAGGATACGACCGACTCTTTCCTTCTTTTGTTTAGTCGAATTGTATACATATGAACCTGAATCCAATGTACCCGAGTAAACTCTGAAGAATGTCAGTTTTCCAACATAAGGGTCAGTCATGATTTTGAAAGCGAGTGATGAAAATGGGATGTCGTCGCCAGAAGCTCTTTCATCTTCATTTCCGTCTTCATCGAGTCCTTTGATTGCTGCAACATCTGTTGGAGCAGGCATGAAATCGACAACGCCATCAAGCATTCTTTGAACGCCTTTGTTTTTATAAGAAGAACCACAGAAAACTGGTACGATTTCGTTGTTGATCGTCGCTCTTCTGAGTGCCTTTTTCATTTCTTCAATCGAAAGGTCTTGACCTTCAAGGTATTTTTCCATCAATGTTTCATCTGTCTCAGCAATTGACTCCACAAGAGTATGTCTGAACTCTTCAGCAAGTTCTTGTAGCTCCTCTGGAATATCGATGATATCGACTTTCTCTCCGAGGTCGTCTCTGTAATAAACAGCTTTCATTTCAAACAAATCAATGATACCTTCAAATTTGTCTTCTGCACCTAAAGGTATTTGCACTGGAACGGCATTTGCTTTTAAACGATCCTTCATCATTTTCACAACTCTGAAGAAATCAGCTCCTGTGATGTCCATTTTATTTACAAATGCCATTCTCGGTACGCCATATTTATCAGCTTGTCTCCAAACCGCTTCAGACTGAGGTTCAACCCCGCCTTTAGCGCAGAAAACAGCTACGGATCCATCTAATACACGAAGTGATCTTTCA
Organism: Bacillota bacterium; assembly: GCA_033549245.1. Taxonomy (GTDB): domain Bacteria; phylum Bacillota; class Clostridia; order Peptostreptococcales; family Acidaminobacteraceae; genus Fusibacter_D. Next base: position 2,168 of record JAWSUW010000110.1, read on the forward strand.
ACTTCAACGGTAAAGTCAACGTGACCAGGCGTATCAATGATATTGATACGTTTTTCTTTCCAGACACATGTTGTAGCAGCAGAAGTAATTGTAATTCCCCTCTCCTGCTCTTGCTCCATCCAGTCCATTGTGGCGACACCATCATGAACTTCACCAATCTTATAGTTGATACCTGTATAATAGAGGATTCTTTCAGTGGTAGTTGTCTTACCCGCATCGATATGTGCCATGATGCCGATGTTTCTGGTATTCTCTAATGAATAACCCCTACTCATCTTATATCCTCCTTTCAAATCAAAGTTTGAGTAATCTCAAACGTATTTTATTAGAAACGGTAGTGTGCGAACGCTTTGTTTGCATCTGCCATTTTGTGAGTATCTTCTCTCTTCTTGACTGCAGCTCCAGTGTTGTTGGCAGCATCCATGATTTCTTTTGCAAGTTTTTCCTGCATGGTTCTTTCGCCTCTTTTACGCGAATAAGTTACCAACCATCTGAGTCCAAGTGTTTGTCTTCTTTCAGTTCTTACTTCAATCGGTACTTGATAGTTGGAACCACCAACTCTTCTTGCTTTTACTTCGAGAACTGGCATGATATTGTTGATTGCAGCTTCAAATACTTCTGCAGGTTCTTTCCCAGTCTTCTCTTTGATCATCTCAAACGCACCATATACAATGCTTTGAGCTACGCCTCTTTTTCCGTCGTACATTACAGAGTTGATCAACTTAGTGACAACTTTGCTTCCGTACATAGGATCAGGCAATACGTCTCTTTTAGGAACATTTCCTTTTCTAGGCACTTTGCTTCCCTCCTTATAATATGTTTAGGTCATTCATCGGTACTCGACATTTTACTGTCGCTGTGCGGAACTGCTTATTGAATTGTTTACTATTTAAAGCCCCTTCCTTAACGGAAGAGGCCGATTAGTACATTACTTTTTCTTTGGTCTCTTAGCGCCATATTTTGATCTTCCCTGCATTCTGTTGTTAACACCAGAAGTATCAAGTACGCCCCTTACGATGTGATATCTACAACCCGGTAAGTCTTTGACTCTACCGCCCCTTATAAGAACAACACTATGCTCTTGTAAGTTGTGACCTACACCTGGGATATAAGCTGTCACCTCGAAGCCGTTTGTAAGTCTTACCCTAGCAACCTTTCTCAAAGCTGAGTTTGGTTTCTTAGGTGTAACTGTCTTAACACTCGTACAAACACCTCTTTTTTGTGGTGAACTCATTTTTACTTGCTTTCTCTTCAAAGTATTTAAACTTCTTTGTAAAGCAGGAGAAGTTGACTTTTCTTCAACTTGTTGTCTTCCTTTTCTCACTAACTGATTTATAGTAGGCATTTTTTTTCAGCACCTCCTTCCTTTTATAAAATTCTATTTTTCAATAACCGCTGTCGCAGCACCAACGTCAATATTACAAGCTTTACCCAAATCTTTCATGGACTCGACGAATACAATCTCCACACTTTTCTCAGTCGCCAACTGAATGATCCTTCTAATAACATGCTGTTCCGCATCTTTGGCAACGAATAAAAGCCCGGCATGATTGTTCATCAAGACCTTTGTGGTTTGCTTAACACCTACCACCAATTTAGGGTTTTTAGCCAGTTCACTTAGTTGCATACGGTATCCTCCTTGAAGTCGCCAATATGCACTTCATCATTTTAACACCATAAAAAATGACTGTCAATAAATTTTATGTTAAATAGTCTTAAAAGCCTCAGCTCTTGCAAGGTCGAAGTCATCCTTTGCCTTTACTGTCATTTCGCGATAGTAGCGCATGCCAGTACCGGCAGGAATCAATTTACCTATGATGACGTTTTCCTTGAGTCCGAGGAGTCGGTCTTCCTTACCATTTATTGCGGCTTCTGTAAGAACCCTTGTTGTTTCTTGGAACGAAGCAGCAGATAAAAATGATTCTGTTGCAAGGGAAGCTTTGGTTATTCCCAGAAGCGTTCTTGTTCCTTCAGCAAGTTCGCCACCTTCAGCTTCAATCTCCTCATTGAGACGATTGAATTCTTTCAGACTGACTATTGTTCCTGGTAACAACAATGAATCTCCAGATTCATCAATTTTAATTTTTGACAACATTTGTTTAACAATAATTTCAATGTGCTTGTCATTGATATCAACACCCTGAAGTCTATAAACCTTTTGAACTTCTTTGATGATGTACTCACGAACGCCTTTCACACCAACCACTCTTAATAGATCATGAGGATTGATTGAACCTTCCGTAATGGACTGTCCTTGTGTCACGCGGTCGCCTTCTTTGACTTTTACATTGGAACCAAATACAATCAGTGAAGTATGTTGTTCACCAGTTTCTTCGTTAGTGATTACAACTTCACGCTTCTTCTTGGTCTCTTTGAATGAAATGACACCATCCATCTCTGCTATAACCGCAAGACCTTTCGGTTTACGACCTTCAAAGAGTTCCTCAACCCTTGGAAGACCTTGTGTAATGTCACCACCGGCAACACCACCCGTATGGAATGTTCTCATTGTAAGCTGTGTTCCAGGTTCACCGATAGATTGAGCTGCTATGATACCAACAGCTTCGCCGACATGTACAGGCTTACCTGTTGCAAGGTTAAGACCATAACATTTCGCACAAACACCGTATTGTGTTTCACAAGCAAGCACTGAGCGGATTCTAAGAGTCTTATACCCCGCTTTTACAATTTTATCGGCTATTTTTTCTGATATCATCTGATTTTTAGTGCAAAGAATCTCACCAGTTTCAGGATGTGTCACCTCATCAACCGGATAACGGCCGAGGATTCTCTCCTGCAATGGCTCAATCAACTCGTTGCCTTCTCTAAATTCAACAACTTCAATGCCTTCAACTGTATTGCAATCAACTTCTCTGACAATGACTTCCTGACTGACATCTACAAGTCTCCTTGTGAGATAACCAGAGTCGGCTGTTCTAAGGGCTGTATCTGCAAGGCCTTTACGGGCACCTGTCGTAGATATGAAATACTCAAGAACCGTCAAACCTTCACGGAAATTTGAAATGATTGGAATTTCAACTGTTTTACCAAGTGCATTGGCCATAAGACCACGCATACCTGCAAGTTGTCTGATTTGGTTCTTGGAACCCCTTGCTCCAGAGTCCGCCATAATTTTGATGTTGTTAAGGTTTGAAAGGTTCTTCATCAATTCATCGGTGACATCATCAGTGGTCTTTGTCCAAGTTTGAATGATCTTTTCATATCTTTCTTCCTCGGAAATAAGTCCTCTTCTATATGCTTTCTGATACTGATCAACAACTTCTCTTGCACTTGCAATCAACGCGGTCTTAGCTTCTGGAATAACCATATCTGAAACAGATACCGTTACTGCACCTTTTGTCGAATACAGGAATCCCATATCTTTCATGTGGTCGAGAAGCTCAGCGGTGATTGTATTTCCATACTCTGTAAAACTTTTAGCGATGATATCTTCGAGATCTTTTTTCTTGCAAAGGAAATCTATCTCAAGTGCAAACGGTTCTATCTCACGATCGACGAATCCCAAGTTTTGTGGAATTTTGTCGTTGAATATGAAACGACCAACTGTACTTTCAAGAATAACAAACTTGTCAGCCTCTTTAAAATATTTTCTCATCTTCACTCTTTCCTGAAGATGGACCACTCCATTGAAGTAGGATAAACTCAACTCCTCAAAATCTTTAAAGATTTTCATGGTTTCGCGTTCAATCTCTTCTTCAAAGGTCATATAATAAGCTCCGAGTACCATATCCTGTGTAGGAGTTGTAATCGGTCTACCATCTTTTGGTGCCAATATATTATTGACAGAGAGCATCAGGAATCTTGCTTCTGCTTGTGCTTCTACCGAAAGTGGTACGTGGACTGCCATCTGGTCGCCGTCGAAGTCCGCATTGTATGCTGTACATACAAGCGGGTGCAATCTGATTGCCTTACCTTCAACCAATACTGGCTCAAACGCTTGAATTCCAAGTCTGTGAAGAGTCGGAGCACGGTTGAGTAATACTGGATGCTCACGAATGACTTCTTCAACGATACTCCAAACTTCTGGTTTTACGCGTTCAACCATTCTTTTCGCACTTTTGATATTATGAACATAGCCATCTTTGACCAAACGTTTCATTACAAAAGGTTTGAAGAGTTCAAGTGCCATTTTTTTTGGAAGACCACATTGGTAGAATTTCAGTTCAGGTCCGACAACGATAACCGAACGGCCTGAATAGTCAACCCTTTTACCAAGCAAGTTTTGTCTGAAACGACCTTGTTTACCTTTTAAAAGATCGGAAAGTGATTTAAGAGGTCTGTTTCCGGGACCTGTAACCGGTCTTCCTCTTCTACCGTTGTCTATGAGAGCGTCTACTGCTTCTTGAAGCATACGTTTCTCATTTCTTACTATAATGTCTGGAGCACCGAGTTCAAGCAAACGCTTCAAACGGTTGTTTCTGTTAATCACACGTCTGTACAAGTCATTTAAGTCTGCAGTCGCAAATCTTCCACCGTCGAGTTGAACCATCGGTCTAAGATCTGGCGGAAGTACTGGAACTACATCCAGAATCATCCACTCAGGATCGTTGCCGGATTTTCTAAAAGCATCGACAACTTCAAGTCTACGTACAATTCTAATCCTCTTCTGACCAGAACTATCTTTGAGTTGAGCTTTGAGTTCAATAGCTAATGAATCAAGGTCAACTTGTCTCAAAATTTCTTTGACTGCTTCAGCACCCATCATTGCTCTAAAGGTGTTTCCATATTTCTCACGGTATTGTGAGTATTCGCTTTCTGTAAGCAATTGCTTGTGCTCAAGGCTTGTTTCGCCTGGTTCAATCACTATATATGAAGCAAAATACAATACCTTTTCAAGTGCTCTAGGTGACATATCCAACAGAATACCCATTTTTGAAGGAATTCCTTTGAAATACCAGATATGAGATACGGGAGCAGCGAGTTCTATGTGTCCCATACGTTCACGACGAACTTTGGATTTAGTGACTTCAACGCCACATCGATCACAAACTACACCTTTGTATCTTACTTTTTTATATTTCCCACAATGACATTCCCAGTCTTTTGTAGGTCCGAATATTTTTTCACAAAACAATCCTTCCTTCTCAGGTTTAAGTGTTCTGTAATTGATCGTTTCTGGTTTTTTGACTTCACCTTTCGACCAAGATCTTATCTTGTCTGGTGACGCTAAACCAATTCTAATGGAATCAAAATTATTGAATTCGATCAAGGGCTACCTCTCCCTTCTCTAATAAAAGTTAATTACGCTTCAAAATCATCATCTTCAGGATAAAATTCGTCTTCAGATTCGAAAATTTCATCCTCATCTGCTTCGACTACTTTTTTGTCCTCATCGGCAATATCGTCAATAAATGCACCTTTTTCGATGTCGTTCGTGATTTTATTTTCTTTGAGTGCCGCGTTATAATCAAGTCCGTCATCATCGTTGTCAATGAGTTCGATTTCTCCTGCATCATCCCTAAGGACTTTTACATCCAATGCAAGTGCCTGTAATTCTTTGATCAATACTTTGAAGGACTCTGGTATTCCAGGCTCAGGGATATTCTCACCCTTGACAATCGCCTCATACGCTTTGACACGTCCTACAACATCATCTGATTTAACTGTAAGAATTTCTTGTAGTGTATGTGCTGCACCATAAGCCTCAAGTGCCCAAACCTCCATCTCACCGAAACGTTGTCCACCAAATTGAGCTTTACCGCCCAGTGGTTGTTGCGTTACAAGTGAGTAAGGTCCAGTACTTCTGGCGTGAATCTTATCTGCGACCAAGTGGTGAAGTTTAAGCATGTACATGTAACCTACAGTTACAGGGTTATCAAACTTTTCACCTGAACGACCGTCACGAATGACAAGTTTACCATCTGCTGGATAACCGGCTTCAGCCAAAATATCCATGATTTGGATCTCGATGGCGCCGTCAAATACAGGCGTTGCAATCTTCCAACCATTTTTCTTGGCTGCAAGACCAAGGTGGACTTCAAGGACTTGTCCGATGTTCATACGCGAAGGTACGCCAAGCGGATTCAGTACGATTTGAATTGGTGTGCCATCTTCAAGGAAAGGCATGTCTTCAACAGGTAGAATCCTGGAGATTACACCTTTGTTACCATGACGACCGGCCATTTTGTCACCTATGCTGATTTTTCTTTTCTTTGCAATATATACTCTTATGAGTTTGTTGACGCCTGGAGAAAGTTCATCCCCATTTTCGCGTTCAAACTTTTTGATATCCACTATGATACCAGATTCACCGTGTGGCACTCTGAGTGATGTGTCTCTGACTTCTCTTGCTTTCTCACCGAAGATCGCTCTTAAAAGTCTTTCTTCAGCTGTAAGTTCAGTTTCACCTTTAGGGGTTACTTTTCCTACAAGAATGTCACCCGCGTTAACCTCAGCACCAATTCGGATGATACCCTCTGCATCTAAGTTTTTGAGCGCATCCTCACCAACATTTGGAATGTCTCTCGTGATTTCTTCCGGTCCAAGTTTGGTGTCTCTTGCCTCTGATTCATATTCTTCTATATGAATGGAGCTGAGTTTGTCTTCCATGACAAGCTCTTCACTTAGGAGAATAGCATCTTCGTAATTGTAACCTTCCCAAGTCATAAATCCAATCAACAGGTTTGTTCCGAGTGCAATCTCGCCATTGTCCGTCGAAGGACCATCAGCAATAATGTCATCAAATTTAACAGCTTCTCCCTTTTTGACGAGTGGCTTTTGATTGATACATGTGCCTTGGTTCGATCTTTTGAATTTCAATAATTTGTATCTGTATTTCTTTTTGTCCGCGTTGCCACGGATTACTATTTCTTCAGCTGATACATATTCAACAACACCATCAACTGTTGCTTTGACAACTGCTCCTGAATCCTTTGCAGCTATATGTTCTATACCCGTTCCGATGATAGGAGCTTCCGCACGAACCAGAGGTACAGCTTGACGTTGCATGTTCGAACCCATGAGGGCACGGTTGGCGTCATCGTTTTCAAGGAAAGGGATCATGGCAGTTGCAACAGAAACCATTTGTTGCGCTGAAACTTCAACCAGTTCGATTTCCGATGCGGGGAATTCTTTGATGTCTGCACGTCTTCTTGCTACAATTCTATTACTTACAAATTTGCCGTCATCACCAATAGGTTCATTTGCAGGCGCAACAATGAATTTTTCTTCTACATCAGCAGTGACGTAGATGATTTCTTCAGTTATAATGCCCGTCTTTTTATCGACTTTTCTATACGGCGATTCAATAAAACCGTATTCATTGATTCTAGCAAATGTACTGAGTGAACCAATCAAACCGATGTTCGGGCCCTCTGGTGTTTCAATCGGACACATTCTACCATAGTGTGAATGGTGAACGTCACGAACCTCGAAGCCTGCTCTTTCTCTCGAAAGACCGCCAGGTCCAAGTGCAGATAATCTTCTTTTATGTGTCAATTCCGCTAGTGGATTTGTCTGATCCATAAATTGTGATAATTGAGAACTACCAAAGAACTCTTTAATAGAAGAAACTACAGGTTTGATGTTAATAAGTGCCTGTGGCGTTATAGCTTCCATATCCTGGATAGTCATACGTTCCCTGACGACTCTTTCCATTCTTGAAAGACCAATTCGGAATTGATTCTGTAAGAGTTCACCTACAGATCGGATTCTTCTGTTACCAAGATGGTCGATATCGTCAACATTACCAACTGCAGAGTCAAGGTTTAATATATAACTGAAGGAAGCAATGATGTCAGCAGGTGTAATGTGTCTTGGTACAAGCTCAAGCATTCTATCTTCAATGGCTTGTAAGCGTTCATCTTCAGTCTCATAGGTATCCATGATTTCTTTTAAAACAGGATAGTATACTTTTTCCTTGACTTTCAATCGATCAGATTGAATGTACGTTTTGATATCGACAAATTGATTACCGATAACGCGAACGATTCTTTCGTTTTCGCCATAAACATCAACTTGTTTGATACTAGCATTTTCAATGACTGCAGCCATTTCAATGGTGATTTTTTCGCCTTTTTCAACCAATATTTCGCCAGTATGAGGATTAACTATGTTTTCTGCTGCGATTTTTTCTTCAATACGGTTTGAAACACCCAATTTTTTATTGAACTTGTAACGGCCTACTTTAGCTAGATCATATCTCTTTTCATCAAAAAATAATGAATTGATTAAGTTCTTTGCACTTTCCACTGTTGGAGGCTCACCTGGTCTCAATTTCTTGTAGATTTCGATCAAACCTTCTTCTTGATTGGCAGTGCTGTCCTTATCAAGTGTTTTAATCAACTTGTCATCTTCGCCAAAAAGCGTTAGGATTTCATGGTTGGACTGATATCCAAGTGCTCTGATCAAAGTTGTCGCAGGTAATTTTCTCGTTCTGTCAATTCTGACTGAAACAATATCATTGGAATCGGTTTCGTACTCGAGCCATGCACCCCTGTTTGGGATTATGGTACTTGAGTACAGTTGAGTTCCGACTTTGTCTCTTTTGACATCATAATAAGGTCCCGGTGATCTGACCAACTGACTGACAATTACTCTCTCAGCACCATTAATTATGAACGTACCATTCTCAGTCATCAATGGGAAATCACCCATGAAAACTTTTTGTTCCTTGATTTCACCCGTCTCACGATTGATGAAACGTACTTGAACTCTCAATGGAACCGCGTAATTCACGTCACGCTCTTTACATTCTTCAACACCATACTTCGGTTCTTCTTCAAATTCATAGTCGATAAATTCAAGAATTAAATTACCAGTATAGTCTTCGATTGGAGAAATGTCCTTAAAAGCCTCTTTTAAGCCTTCCTCTAGAAACCATTCATATGATTTCCTTTGAATTTCAATCAAATTGGGTTTCTCCAGCAGTTCATTGATTCTGGCAAAACTGATTCTCTCTGTTCTTCCGTACATTACAGGTTGTGGCATTAAATTTTCACCCCTTGTGTAATAAAGTCATTGTATTATAAAAGGAAAGATTTCCTTTTTAAACCTTCCATGCTATCGTCTAAAAAGCGAAAAAACTCCATTCTAAACATACTTATAGCATTATAAAACAATATCACACGCAGTAAAGCGTGTCAACATGTTTTTATAAGTTTGTTTAAAAAAGAGTTTTAATTTTCCTTAATGCTCATCTTGCTAAAAGTATAAAATAGCCACCAGGATTTGGTGGCTATTTTATTAATAATTACTTCAATTCCACTGCAGCGCCAGCTTCTTCAAGTTTAGCTTTTACAGCTTCTGCTTCTTCTTTAGATACGCCTTGCTTAACTGCTTGAGGAGCGTTATCTACAAGATCTTTAGCTTCTTTGAGGCCTAAACCTGTAAGTTCTCTAACAACTTTGATTACGCCGATTTTCTTAGCGCCAGCATTTGCCAAGATAACGTCGAACTCTGATTGCTCTTCTACTGCGTCAGCTGTTGCTGCAACTGCAACTACAGGAGCAGAAGCAGAAACACCAAACTCTGTCTCACAAGCTTCTACCAATTCTTTTACTTCTAAAATACTCATGCCTTTGATAGCTTCAATAATTTGCTCTTTAGTCATTTTGTACACCTCCGAATTTTTTTCGATATTAATAATAGTTGAAATTAAGCGTTGCTCTCTTGCTCTTTAATAAGATTAGATAAGAAGTAAGCGAAGTTTGAAACTGGCGCTTTGATACTTCCGAGGAATCTTCCAAGCAATACTTCTTTTGATGGTAAGTCGGCAATTTTGATGATATCTTCCAAATTACAGTATGAACCTTCGACAATACCAGCTTTAAGTTCCAAAGCCTTATGATCTTTAGCAAAATCCTTGACGATTTTTGCAGGAATTACTGCATCATCGATTCCGAATGCAATTGCATTTGGACCAGTCAAGTCTTGAGACAATGGTTCGAATTCTGTACCTTTGATAGCAAGCTTAACGAGGTTGTTTTTATATACTTTATACTCAACACCTGCGTTTCTGAATTTACTTCTAAGTTCAGTTGCTTCCTCAACGGTCAATCCTCTGTAATCTACAAGCACAGCAGACTTAGCATTTGAAAATCGCTCTTTGATTTCTTCAACAGCCACTTTCTTCAATTCAAGATTCTTTGACATTTGTCCACCTCCTTGTGCATAATAAAACCTCTCTTCCGTAGACAAGAGAGGTTATAATTTATCTTACAATAAATCATTTATCCTTACCTCGGTAGGAAATTAAGCGTTAGCACCTACTGTCTACGGTTTATTTACAACATTTAGAACAAAACAATTCTACCAGAGAACTATTGCTTTGTCAATTATAATTTAGCTGCGTTAAGTTTGATTCCAGGACCCATAGTGCTGGCAATCGTAACACTTCTTAAATAAGTGCCTTTAGCAGCA
>JAWSUW010000111.1:0-12476 GCA_033549245.1 Bacillota bacterium
CATGGATGCACTCAATTACTGGATGCCTGTCGATTGGTATAATGGTGGTATGGAGCATACTACGCTTCACCTGCTTTATTCAAGATTTTGGCACAAGTTCTTGTTTGATATCGGTGTTGTCAATACAAAAGAGCCATACCTCAAAAGAACTTCCCACGGAATGATTATGGGAGAAAACAATGAAAAAATGTCCAAATCCAGAGGAAACGTTGTCAATCCAGATGATATCGTGAAAGAATTTGGTGCGGATACTTTAAGACTTTATGAGATGTTCATCGGTGACTTTGAGAAGAGTGTGCCTTGGTCTGACAATAGTGTGAAGGGGTGTAGAAGATTTCTGGATAGAACATGGAGCCTTATGGATACCGTTGTTCCTGGAGATGACTATACACCGTCGCTTGAGACCATCATCCACAAGACCATCAAAAAAGTTTCAGAAGATTATGAGACCCTCAAATTTAATACTGCGATTGCGGCAATGATGAGTTTGCTCAATGATTACAAAAAAGTGGAGACTATCACTCATGCTGATTTCAAAATGCTTTTGACACTGCTCAATCCAGTTGCGCCTCATATCAGTGAGGAAATGTGGTCGATAATGGATTTTGGTGGCATGATCACAGAGCAGACATGGCCAAAGTTTGATCCGGAGAAAGTTATCGACAGTGTTGTTGAAATGGCGGTTCAAATCAATGGAAAAGTCAGATCCACAATTACGCTTCCGATTGATGCTTCACAAGCTGAAGCCCACGAACTGGCTATGGCAGATGAAAAAATCAGAGTGTTCACTGATGGCAAGCAAATTGTCAAAGAGATTTTTGTACCTGGTAAGATCTTCAATATAGTTGTAAAAGGATAGACGTTTTATTGACAATGGTTATCATTTGATATAAAATTAAGGTGTATGAAACAGAGAGAATGGTATACTATTTGGAGGAAAAATGAAAAAAGAAATCATTATCGAGGGTATGACTTGCAACCATTGCAAAATGAGAGTGGAAAAAGCACTTTCAGAAATTGAAGGCGTAACGTCTGCGGAAGTGGTATTGGCTGACAAAAAAGCTATTGTTGAGGTTATGGAGACTGTCGAGGACAGTGTGCTCACCGAGGCAGTGGACGAGGCAGGCTACGACGTAGTGGAAATCAAATAATCAATGTTAAAGCGGGGCGAACAGCCCCGTTTTTCATTTTTTTAGACATTCAAATTTGTTTAGGAAAATTCAAAAATGGGGATAAATTAAGGTAGAGGCAACATAAAATAGGAGTGATAAAAATGCGTAAAAGAGTGATCCTGAGTATGATCATTGCGGTGACATCAATTGTTTTATGGGGATGTACAGAAAAAGAGGTTCCGGTTTCCACTGAAAAGATCAGAGGTGTGGAAATAGTCACTATGGAAGAAAACACTTTCAGCGAAAAAATAAAATACATCGGTAATATCTCATCAACACAAGTATTACCTTTCGGCCTGGATTCAGGCGGTAGGATTGATACCATTTTGGTGGCACCAGGAGATCGTGTGGAAACCGGCGATGTTCTTGCCACATTCACCAGTGAAAGTCTGGGAGAGGGTCAGGAACTGATTTCCGAGATGGACGGCTACGTAGTCAATGTAGAGCAAAGCGAAGGTGCTATGGTAACGCCGGGGTATCCTGTTGTCATTCTTAGAAGTGATGATCAAATCGTAAAATTCGGAATGATTCAAAATGACGTCAAAAGAATTGAAGCGGTTGGTGAGATTGATATTGATATCATGATTGGAGATAAGGTCTACAACGGAGAACTGAAAGGGATCAATCAGATGCCTGATATCAAATCGAGAACTTACGATGTCACTATAGAAATTTTGGATAGCGACCAATTTTTACTAGGCGAACTTTGTGAGGTCACCATCAATTTGGAAGAAATCAAAGGCATATGGCTTCCAATCGCTTACGTACAAAACGATGGCGAAGACTATGTCTTTACTGTCAACAGTGAGGACCGGATTGTAAGAAAGAATTTGATCCTGGCAGAACTGAACGATGCATATGTAAGAGTTGATGGCCTTGAGTCGGGTGACCGGGTTGTGATAGTGGGCAATGGTTTCGTCCGCGAAGGCCAGAAGGTGACTTTGAGGGAGGCCGGTGATGAATAAGTGGATTCATTTGGCCATCAAAGAGCGGAAAGTGACCATACTTCTATCTTTGATGATCTTGGTATATGGAGTTTACGCCTACTACTATGTTCCTAAGCAGGAGAATCCCGACACCTCGAGTCCAGTAGCACAAATCATTACAATTTATCCAGGCGCTACCGCTTCTGAAGTGGAAGAGTTGGTCACAAAAAAAATTGAAGATGAGATCGCCACGCTTGACGGTGTAGAGAGTATCACCTCCTATTCCAACCCAAATGTATCCGTGGTGCTTGTGACACTGAATTTTGAAGTGGATTATAGAGAACAATGGGAAAAGATGCGTGTCCAACTCGATGGCATCAAACACAAATTGCCAAGCAATGTTTTTGATTTTCAAATCGACACCGAGCTTACGACTTCAGCTGGAATCATCATCAGCTTATCGGGAGAAAATTATACTTATGAACAACTTCAGACATTATCCGGATATTATAAGGAAATTCTTGAACAGGTGGATGGAGTCAAAAGGATTGTCATTGAAGGTGGTCCAGAAAAAGAAATCCATGTTGTTGTCGATTCCAACAAACTCAGTCAACTGCCAATCGCAAACAGGGATATCATGGACCTGATTTCAGCTCAAAACGTCTCGATTCCATCGGGGGATATCAAGACGCCTTATGGTAAAATTGGAGTCAAATCGCCCAAAGGCTTTGAATCCATTCAGGATATTGAAAGTCTCATTGTCTATGGCTCTGAAGAAACGGGTGGGTTGGTAAGGCTTAGAGATGTCGCGGATGTTTCTTTTGAGTATAATGATAGTTTTCATAGATTTAAATATGAAGATCAAAATGCTGTACTTTTGACTGTTTATTTCAAAAGCGATGAGAATGTCATCTTGATCGGCAAGGATGTAAGAACAGCAATTGATGAAATCAACTCTGGTATGCCTTCTGATTTGAATATCAGGGAAGTGCTTTACCAACCACAAGAAGTCGATGATTCTGTCAAAGATTTCATGGTAAGCCTGATGCAAGGGGTGCTTTTTGTGGTTCTCGTTGTACTTCTCGGGATGGGGATGAGAAATGCCATAGTTGTATCAACGACAATCCCGCTTTCGATAGCGATCACTATGATTTTGATGTATGTCCTTGGAATTGATATTCAACAGATGTCCATTGCTGCACTGATTATCGCTCTGGGAATTCTCGTTGATAACTCCATCGTTATAAGTGATGCCATTCAGGTGAAGCTGAACGAAGGCGAGACGATGTTTGAAGCTTCTTATCATGGCACCACGGAATCTTCAATCCCGGTGCTTACATCAACTCTGACGACTGTTGCGGCATTTGCACCACTTATGGTGTTGCCTGGTGAAGCTGGAGAATTTGCCAAATCGTTGCCTCAAGTCGTAATCATTGCTCTTGTTGCGTCGTATGCGGTTGCGATGTTCGTCACACCTGCGCTTGGAAGCATTTTTTTCAAAGGTCGACCAAAACACAAGCACAAGCCTAAAAATAGAATGAGACATTTTTTTGAAAATATACTTAGAGGCGCCTTGAAAAGACGTGCTCTTGCTTTTATCCTGATTATCCTCATATTGATAGGAACTGGGTATGCGGCATTATTTTTGAAGATCGAACTTTTCCCTTATGCTGACAAGGATATCATGTATATCGATATCTATGCGGAGCGTTCGGGAGATCAGGAGTACACAGAAAATCTGGCAGAAAGGCTCTTCGAAATTCTTAAGGAGGAACCTGAGATTGATTCCATCAGCACCTCAATAGGTGGCGGTTTTCCTAAGTTCTATCTGACAGTGGGTGTAAGGCCACCATCGGATGACTATGCACAGCTATTATTTGATGTGGATTTGTCAAATGGAGACAGATTCAGTGACCGTGAGGAATTTGCTTATTATCTGCAGACCAAACTCGATGAGAAACTCATTGGAGGCAGTGCAACCGTCAATTTGATAGAAATCAATCAACCTGGACCGGCAATTGATATCAAGATTTCGGGACTTTACAGAGAAGATGTCAATCGAGTCGCAGGCGAAGTGTACAATTATCTGATCGCTGAGAATTCAACAATCAATATAGGCAATGATCAACCGAAATTGGTCTATCAATACAAAATTAATGTGGATGATGATCTGGCTTCCAATTTCGGACTTACCAAATATGATATTCAGTACCAATCCAACTTAGCGCTCAAGGGAATGGTCGCAACAGTCTTTCAAAAAGAAGGGAACACTTATGATGTGATTGTCAAAAACAATATGGAAAGTGTTTCTGATGTGGTCAATCTTGAAATCAAATCCAGCTTCACTGGTGAGAAAGTATCGTTAAGTCAATTTGCAAATGTGAGCTTGGAAGAAGAATACAATACCATCAAAAGATTCAACAGAAGAGCATCGGTTGCGGTCAGTACAGATCTCAGACCTGGATTTTCCAGTGGAGAGCTTCAAAACAAAGTTGAGACTGAACTACTTGCAAACATGAATCTTGAAGGGGTCACAATAGATTTTGGTGGCGATCAGGAAATCATAGAAAAGTATATTTCAGGGCTCCTTGGAGCTGCACTGTTTGCTGTTGTTGTCATTTATATTATTTTATTGATCCAATTTAATTCATTGTTACAGCCGATCATTATTTTGATGACAGTACCACTTTCAGTGGTGGGATCGGTGTTTATTTTGCTGATCTTCGGCATGAGTGTGACATTTACAGTAGGTCTCGGAGTGGCCAGTTTGATCGGAATTGTGGTCAACAATGCAATTCTGCTCATTGAATATATCAACAGGGAGAGACTTATTAACGACGATTTGATGGAAGCTTGTATCGATTCGGTAGAGAAGCGATTCAGACCAATTATGCTCAGTACCATAACCACTGTCATTGGACTGGTTCCTCTTGCAACTTCGGGCAGTTCATTCTTCACTCCGATGGCACTCGCGCTGATGGGTGGACTTTTGGTATCGACTGTGCTCACCTTGATTGTGATTCCACTAATATATTATTCACTTGAAAAAAGGTAAAAACAAAAATCAGGAAGTCCGGAGGGTGATGCTACACCCTTATTCGGATTCCTGATTTTTACTTATTTTATAGCCATGATTTCTGACCGTCGCTATGTATTCCTTATGTGGATCGATAGCGTACATTTTCTTGCGTAGCCTGCTGATGTGGGTCATCAATGCATTGTGGTCTCCGTAGCTCTTCTGACCAGTGACCATCTGGAACAGATGGTCCTTGGAAAAGATATGATCCGGTTTTTTATACAATGTGTAAAGGATATTGAATTCCGAGTGGGTCAAATCAAGCTCGATATCTTTGATGGACGCGCGTTTCAAAATCGGGTCCAGTGACAAGTCGCCAATCTCAATCTTGCCTCCAATAGGATTGCAGTGAAGCTCAAACACCTCGAAACGACGAATGAAGTTGGTGAACTTCAAATGGATCAAGTTCGTGTCAAAAGGGTAATCCACAAAATCATCCGCACCGAGATCGAGTGCTTTTTCAAGTTTTTTGGAATCTTGTGTGAGGGAATACACTACGACATATGTCGAAGCAAAATCTCTACAATCCAATCCTGTAGAGCCTGTAGAAAGATCATGGCTACTGATCGGTGATGAAACGAAAATATCGGCATCAATCAGAAATACTCTGGAACCTTTGAAGGTTTCAAGGCTTATATCCTCATAGCTATTGTATGAACTACAATTCCAATTATGGGATTCAAATTTATTTATGAGATCTTCGTGAAATTTCTTATGCTCACCGATCAAAATGATATTTTTATTATGCATTAACTGTATTCCTCCTGGGGTCTGAGCACTATAAAAACCCGGACTAAATCATTATAATATAAAAAGTATCATTATGCGAGTCGATAATGAAAATCTACAAAAAGTTAAGAAAGGTATATATATCTGTTAACTTAATTGAGATGAGGGTATAACTTTAAACGGCGAATAGTTATCAACACAAGATTATAAGGAGGCCGTATTATGGGTAAAAAGGCAATTGATATTGCAAACATTGACGTCGAAAAATTAATACAAATGCTGAATGAAGCTCTTGCTGAGGAGTGGCTCGCATATTATCAATACTGGATTGGAGCACGAATTATCGAAGGTCCTATGAGAAGTGAAGTCGAGCCTGAACTATTGCTTCATGCGACCGAGGAACTTGCTCACGCAGAGCTGGTTGTCAACAGAATCATACAACTTGGAGGTACACCGGTTCTAAATCCTGCTGATTGGACATCATTTGCGAGATGCGCTTATGAAGCACCGACTGATCCATATATTGAAGAAGTGCTGAAACAGAATCTTGACGGAGAACGTTGTGCAATCCAAAGATACGAAGAGATTGCTGAGTTCACATCAGGTAAAGATCACTCCACCTATCAGATGGCTGTAAGTATTCTCAATGATGAACTTGAGCATGAGCACGATATTGAGGATTTCCTCAAAGACATCAACAGACTCAAGGAAGATATCAAGAAATTCAGATTATAGTGATTTGGGACGGATTCTCATCCGTCCTTTTTAATGTCAATATAGATGGGAATTTGATATAATAATAATCTAATCTTATATTGAGAGGTCAAATATGCAAACAAATACAAAAAAGACGAAAATGATCCATCTTATGATTTATGCTATGACGGTACTGATCTCAGTTGCGTTTATATTTTTTGGAAATAAAGTGGCAAGCAGTAAAATGGATGTTCTGATGGGAGATGAGGGCTTTCAGATTGAAAAGGTCAAAGTCACTGAAATTATTGAAGTTTATGATGAAAGTCTCACATCCGATGAGGATTCCGAATTGGTGATGAAAGATATCGCTTTCAGAGCGAAAATCATATCCGGTGAACTTAAAGGGGAGAGCATCGTTGCAATTCAAAATCTCAACAGTTATATGATGGTTTTGCCGAAAGAGGTTGCTCCTGGAGATAAAATTTTGATTTACAATGTTCATAATGAAGACTTCAACACAGATTGGGTATATGGAGAGTATATCAGGACAGATGCTTTGATGATTCTCGGCGCAGTTTTTGTTGTGTTGCTTCTGATCTTCGGAAGAATCAAAGGCATGCAGACTATAGTGTCACTCGTGTTTACGGTACTTGCCATATTCACTGTTTTTGTGCCTTCCATCTTATCTGGCTTCAATATTTATCTTTCCGCCATTGTCATTTGCATTTACATCACGATAATGACCCTCATTATCGTCAGTGGGGTCAACAGAAAGACTGTGGCGGCTGTAATCGGTTGCATCGGTGGTATAACGGTTGCCGCACTCCTCGTACTTATGATGGACGGAGTACTCAACCTTACAGGTCTTGTGAACGAGGAGTCCGCTTATCTATTGATGCTGAATCCTGAAAACCCGATTGATTTAAAAGGGGTGTTTTTTGGTGCGATTCTCATAGGTGCAATGGGAGCGATCATGGATGTCGCCATGTCCATTTCTTCGTCACTTCATGAAATCATGGAAACTTCAAACACAATCGGTATGAAAAAATTGATTAAATCCGGTATGACTATTGGTAGGGATATAATGGGCACCATGTCCAATACGCTTATTCTTGCCTATATCGGGAGTTCACTTTCGATAGTCTTGTTGTTGATCACTTATAATCCGTCACTGCTCGATCTGCTCAATAGAGAGATTGTGGTCATCGAAATATTACAAGCGCTCGCAGGAAGTTTGGGAATACTGTTTACAATTCCATTAACTGCAATGGCAAGTGGAATTTTGTACACTAGAAAAAAATAATTAATGTTATTTCTATAAAGAGGATATTATGAAAAATTCGAAGTTAAACACATCGGTACTGACTCAAATTGCGATTGCTGTAGCTGCAATTATTGTTGGAGGCTATGCGATTTATATCGTCAGCAGCCAAATACCGTTACCCGGAGTGAAGTATACAGCAATGTCACCTTACTTGTCATTGATTATGGCGGTAATGTTGATTAGTTTTGAGATCAAGAATATAATTCTAATAGTCAATGCTGTTTTCGCAATGCTCATGACCATCATAAATCCCTATATGGGAGTGGCTATTCTTTCAACAGGCATATTGACCCAAATGGTTGATTATGTTGTTCCGAATGGTTTCAAGTATCGCATTTATTGCGTTGCGGCTTCTTATTCCGCATTTGTAGCTGGTACGGCTCTGACAGTATCAAAGCTCTTCATTGATTCGGTGGTTTTTGAAATGGTTACAGCACCTTACCTGATTGTACTCATGGTAATTGCTTTCGTACTTGGTTTGTTTGGAGCCCATTTTGGAATCATTGTCGGCAAACGTGTGAATAAACACCATTAATATGATGAAATGTTACAATATGATTACAAAGTAAATGATAATGATTATCAACTGTGTTGTTAGGATATAATACGGATAGCAAGTAATCCGAATAGGATATAATAAACGACACTAGGAGGTAGTATTATGAAATTTACATTACCGGAACTTAAATTTGGCACAGGTGCACTTGAACCATATATTGATGAGCAAACAATGATCATACATCACCAGAAACATCATGGTGCATACGTAAGCAATCTAAATGCAGCAGTAGAAAAATATGATGCACTTAGTGAATGGACAGTGGAGTCACTACTCAAAAAGCTGAACGAAGTGCCTGAAGACATACGTATGACAGTTAGAAACAACGGTGGTGGCCATTATAACCATACACTTTTTTGGGAAAGCTTGACACCAGAATACAAAGACCCAAGTGATCAAATGATGAAATTGATCGTAGATGCATTTGGTTCATTTGAGGTGATGCAAGCGGAGTTTAAGGATGCTGCACTTAAGAGGTTCGGTAGTGGTTGGGCATGGCTTGTAAAAGGAGATGGTGGTCTTAAGATCATGAGCACTCCTAACCAAGATGCACCAATCAGTGAAGGATATGCGGAACTTCTCGGGATAGATGTCTGGGAACACGCATATTATTTGAATTACCAAAACAAAAGAGCTGACTATATTGATGCATTTTGGAACTTGGTCAATTGGGCAGTTGTTGAAGAGCGCTTTAATAAAATTTAGTTGATCGGAGGTCGCAAATGCAGATGCTTAGAAATTTCGCGATAACATTTGTCGTATTCATGGCAATTGATTTGATTTGGCTTGGATTCATAGCCAAAAATCTGTATTCAAAGTATCTGGGATATATCATGACGGACAAAGTAAATTGGGGAGCCGCATTGCTTTTTTATGTGCTTTTCATAATTGGACTTCTTTTCTTTGTGATCTCACCCGCCCTAGATAAGAATTCATGGACATACGCACTTGGTGCTGGAGCTCTTTATGGACTCCTGACCTATGCGACATATGATTTGACCAATCTGGCGACACTCAAAGATTGGCCGATTACAATTACAGTAATTGACATGATATGGGGCACAACACTTGCGGCATTGACATCGATCATCAGTTTTTCAATACTACAGAGATTATAAAAAAATTATAAAAAGATAAGAGCGCAGTTTGCTCTTATCTTTTTCGCGTATTTAAGTTTCCGAAGGAAACTTATTAGCGTCTCAGTGGACATTTCCTTATGTACAATAAACAACATATACACATAGGCTAGTATAGTTTCGCTTCGCGAGAACCATACCTACGCCCAATATTTTCGCTTTGCGGAAATATTGTAACTACGCGAAAAAGATAAATGAGATAAGAGCAAACAACGCTCTTATCTCATTTATCTTTTTTTAATGAAATTGATTGGTGGCTTCATCATAATAGTAACCGGCATCCTCTAAAACTTTAGAAAGCATATCATAGTCGATATCCAAATCATCACAAAGAGCATTTAAATCATTGTAGTAGTCCCTAAGTTTCATATTGATGGTTCCGAGGAGTATCACTGGATCTTTAGGCAGATCATAGTTCATCATCATACCTCCTTTCTGGATAGAAATGTGTTATAATGCTTTTAAAAAACGAGGAGAAAATAATGTCAATAAAAAAACGTGTGGATGAAATTGATATCATAAGAGGATTCGCACTGTTTGGAGTGCTTCTCGTCAATTTGACGATGATCGATGCGACACTTTACACTATGGAGAACATTCCGTTTTCCAATCTTTCGGGTATGGATTACATTTCGGCGTGGGCCATCAGATTACTGGCTCAAGGCAAATTCTATACTATGTTTTCCTTTTTGTTCGGACTTGGATTTTACTATTTTCTTCGGAAGGAAAGCACTGATGTAGTTTTGAAGCGATTTGAAAAGAGATTATATGCCCTGTTGGTGATCGGAATAATACATACGATATTCATTTGGCATGGAGATATACTGCATGTCTATGCATTGGCGGGGTTTTTCCTGATTAAAAATAAGAATAAAAGTGACTCAGAGCTTTTACGAAATATGATAGTGTTGTTTGTTTTTTCAACGACCATTATGGTACTCGGTTCTCAAACTGGTGGTTCAGAAATGACGGTAGTGGCATCGGATGCACTCACAGCATATCAGCAAAATTCATATTTGGAATTGCTCAAATATCGAGTTCAAAATGAGGTTCCTATTGGTCTGTTCAATTTGATTGTTGTGATTCCCAAGATACTGGTATTGTTCTATGCGGGGTATTATGTAGGCAGAAAAGGATGGTTTGATCAACTGGGTGAGCAAAGGAAGCGAATAATCAATTATTGTGTCATCAGTAGCAGCCTGTTCGTTGTCTCGCTCATTATGATGGTTGCTTTGTCTCGGTTGGACCATTCGATTGCATTCAAAGGACTGATCATATTTGAGGAACTATCCACTTTGGGTGGCAGTGTATTTTATATGACTGTAATTCTTTTGATGGCACAAAAAACCAAGCTAAGGAAAATGCTGATGCCTCTTAAAAACCTAGGAAAAATGGCACTCACCAATTATTTGATGCAAACAATATTTTGGACGAGTGTGGTCAACGGTTACGGTCTAGGCTACTTTGGTAAAATTCCATATTACGCCTATTTCCCATTGGCTTTTAGTTTTATCATGATGCAAATTTTGCTCAGCAATCTATGGTTGTCAAAATTCAATCAAGGACCAGCAGAAAAATTGTGGCGTATGGCTTATCGGGGCAAGTCATAGGTACATGAAGTCAGTCAGTGGTCTTGGACCTCTGACAACTCGACGTTTGATCTGCAAAACTCCATCATCATCCGGAAGAATTCTCCATTCTATAAATGAAATTTCACTACCGACGATTTCAAGACCGGTTATGTTTCTAGGGTGGATACAACATCCAGTGTTGAAATAGGGGAGTTCTCCTTGTTTAGGGTATTTAGGTCTGTGAGTGTGTCCGACAATCAACATTTTATTGTATTGTTCAATGAATTTTGAATAATTGACCTCGATTTTATGTCGTTTATGGGCATTTTTTGCTGGACTGGCAGGGTTCCTGAAACCGATGATATGAAAAAAGCGCCAGAAGTAGCGGTTAAGAAATTTCATCACTGGCCAAATTTGATCATTGATAAAATCTCCTTGATGACCATGCACGACAAATACTTCTCCGCCTGTTGCCTCATCTTCAAGCACAATGGCTTCCGGCACTTCAATGCCTGGAAACAACTCACTGAAAAAAGACTCATATTCATCGTAAAAAGAGAAAAGATTTTTTTCGATATGGTGAGGTTTTTTGAATGCCACATTGTGATTGCCATAGATCATATGAAACCTACCTGTGTCATAAAATGCTCTGAGCAACATGAACACGTCGCTATGGGCATACCTGATCACTTCAAATTTTTTATGTTCCCATAGTTCATCGCCATCACCGACTTCAATATAAGTGAACCCTTCTCTGAAGTAGTGCTGTAATGCATGATAGTAGAGGTTCTGATTGTGTGCGAATTCGTCGGAGAGGCTGTTGTCACCTCTATGCACATCACTGAAAAATATTATTTTTGAATCGGAGTTTATGGTCATCCGGCGCGCACGTTTGTAAGCACCGGAGAGGCGTTCCATAGTAAACATTTGATTTCACCTCATCTATTTGAAAGTAGTGTCATATTTGTCTGTGCATTGAGAAATTCTCGATCACAGATTTTTCATTGAGTTCAGTAATCAGGTGTTGCGGCAAATGGCTGATTCCGAGGGAAGCTCCTAAAACCATTCCAATAAGCATACCACGCCCTGCTGAATCACCACCTGATAGAATATTCTCCTGCATAGCTTTCATAAAGTCAGTTTTATTTTTTAGGATCAGGAAAAGAGCGGACGGAAATGCAAATTGACTTGAGCAGCTTTGTCCGATATCCTTGATGGTGCTCACGGAATCTTCCTTCAATCTGAAATTAATGGCGTCGTAGTATGGTTTGATGGACGGATGATCTG
>JAWSUW010000112.1:0-12368 GCA_033549245.1 Bacillota bacterium
CTAGGGCTGTAATCAACTGATGATGCAAATTGAGTTGCAAAAAAATCAATATGGAAAAAATGTAAAACAAGTTTGCAGTGATTGGAATCTGAGATTCATCCATGGGATTGACCACGTTCACCATTGCGAACCCAAGATCCCTATCGATAATGTCTCCCGCAAAATAAACAAAATTGAAATAAACAGTAAGAATGATTCCTATAAAAAGTCCTATAAAAATCTCATTAGTCAAATGATAGGCAAAATCCCACACATTACTGACATCGTAAAGTATATTTGAAGTCACAAGTGGGTTGATTAATATTGTAGTAAACAATACCAAACCGATTTTGATGGGCACAGGATAATTTCGACTGCCAAAAAATGGTGCGGTGAAAATCATACCTGCCAATCTTGCGCCTACTAAGATCAAATCCAACAAGGGTAACGAATATTGCATGAAATCCCCCTAATATATGATTAAGTCGATCATATTCATTATTTCGTTAGTGAACTGAACCAATGAATTGATGATCCAAGATCCAGTGAACATCAAAACCAAAAAAACAACGATGATTTTCGGCACAAAAGCCAATGTGGCTTCTTGTATCTGAGTCGTTGCTTGAAAAATCGCTATAAGAAGGCCTATTAAAAGACCACTCAGGAGCATTGGCGCAGAGAGAACCAGTATGATTTTAATTGCTTCCGAAAATAAATCTATAATCATTTCCTCAGTCATATCGCACCTCTATCACCTTATACTCAAAATCAATTTTTCAACCATCAGATGCCAACCATCCACCATTATGAACAGCAAAATCTTAATAGGTAATGAAATCATTACTGGAGGCAACATCATCATACCAAGTGCCATAAGTGTGGATGCGACTATCATATCCACAACTATGAATGGTACAAATATCAAAAAACCAATCTCAAAACTGAGTTTGAGCTCACTGATTATAAAAGCCGGCACTACAACTGTCAAAGGTATATCGTCATTCGTTTCCACAGTATCTATATCCGCAATATCCAAAAAAAGCGCTAAATCTTTGGAACGTACTTGTCTCAACATGAACTCTTTAAAAGGTTCAGATGCAGAGTCAATCGCTTCTTCCAAAGTTACAGTGCCTTCAGATAATGGAACATATGCGTTTTCGTAAGCATCAGTAAAAACCGGGCTCATGACAAAAAAAGTCAAAAATAAAGCCAGGCCAATCAATGTTTGATTTGGTGGTGTGGATTGCAGCGAGAGCGCTCTTCTTACAAAACCAAGTACAATAACAATTCTTGTAAAGGATGTCATCATAATCAGTATGGATGGCGCAAGTGAAAGAACAGTCAACATGATCAAAATCTGAATACTGTTCGCGACTTCCACATCTCCATTTTCACCACTGATGCTTATATTGATGTCCGGTAAACCAATAGTGGTTGCTCCAAATGTTGGTGCCCCAAACTGAAGCAAAACCAACACAACAAAAAAAAGCAACAAAGTTTTTTTCATTCCCCCAAAATCATTCATCCCTTGATTCCTTATCTTTATTTCTTTTTATTATGGATTTCTTAAGTTGATCAACAAACGATGTGCTTTTTACATCTTCCTTGACAAATTGCTCATGGGTCAAGTCATCACGTTTATCGATCAGATGAATACCACTTTTGTCCATGGCCAGCACATAAAAAATATTCTCTAATTCCACTAATAACAAACTCTTATCATTTGAAAGGAGGGTTCTTTCCACCACTTTAATGCGTCTGTCCTTCAAAGAGATATAATTTTTCTTAGTTATTGCCTTAGAGAATATCCATAATATGCATATAAATAATGTGGCTACAATAATGTATCTTATTGTAAACCACAAATCATCCGTTCGATTATAACTTGTAAGCGCATAGGTGAGATTGTACATACAAAATCACCTATCCCAATACTTTCTTAACCGCTTCAATTACACGATCCGCTTGAAATGGCTTCACAATAAAATCGCGTGCACCGGCTTGTATGGATTCGATTACCATAGCTTGTTGGCCCATAGCCGAACACATTACTACTTTTGCATTTGGATCAAACGATTTGATTTCTTTAACAGCTTGGATTCCATCTACTTCAGGCATTGTGATATCCATGATCACGAGTTCAGGTCTGAGTTCCTTGTATTTCTCAATCGCCTTTTGACCATTCTCAGCTTCACCGACAACATCGAATCCATTTTTTGTTAAAACATCCTTAATCATCATCCTCATAAATGCTGCATCATCAACAACTAATATTGTATTAGCCATAATTGTCCTCCTTAAAACTATTCATTAACTCTTCTCGGTATTATGATATCGGTAATTCTTATGCCGTAGTTCTCATCTACAACAACTACCTCACCTTTTGCGATTCTCTTACCATTGGCAAGTATTTCCAGTGGTTCTCCAACAAGGCGATCTAGTTCAATCACCGTTCCAACACCAAAATCAAGAATCTCATTGATTTTTTTACCCGTTTTACCGAGTTCAACCGTGATTTCAAGAGGAACATCCCGAATCAAGTCTATATCATTATTATAATACATTTGAGCAGAATTGCTATCAAAATTTTCGAACTGCAGAGGCACCGCGTTTACTTTTTCCCCGGCCACTCTCTGTTTTGGCTCATCATCCTCATAATAATAAGCTTGTTTAGGAGGTTCAGCCTTAGGAGAAACTTTCTCTTCAGCAGGCATTACAGCAGTACGTTTTGGAGCTTCAACCTTCGGTTCCGGTTGAGGTTTACCGCCTATCAATGTGGAAACCATCTGTTTGGCGACCTGAATAGGAAGCACTTGCATGATTTCACTGTCAATAAGATCTCCTACAGTCATTCTAAAAGATATTTTGACAACACGATCATCTTCACTTACTCCGAATTGAGCATAATCCAGTTCAGAGATTTTATTATGAAAAGCCTCCGGTGGTGAAATATCTATTTTTTTGCCTAGCATTTCTGATAATGATGTCGAAGAAGATCCAATCATCTGATTCATTGCTTCGCTGATGGCACTCAGATGAAGGTCATTGAGCTCGCTTGATATGTTCGATCCATCGCCGCCCATCATGAGGTCAGTAATGATTTTAACATCTTTCTCATGTAAAATCAAAAAGTTTACCCCTTCAATGCCCATCTTATATGTGATATTGATGAGTACAGATGGATCTTTGAACTCTTCCGCCATTATTTTCATAGTGGTTTCATAGACTTTTGGTGTGGTTATCGTTACTTTTTTATTAAGCAAAGTGAAAAGAGTTGTCGCCGCTGTTCCCATGCTTATATTGCCTACTTCTCCTATGGCATCTGCTTCTTCTTCAGTCAATTCGGCAACATCCATCGATTTTGAAATCGGACTACCGCCGCCTAACAAAGCATCTATTTCTTCTTGAGAAAGCATATCAGTCATTTAATTCATCTCCTTCCTCTACTACTTCAGTAATCATAACTGCTACATTCTTTTTCTTGATCCCTGGTTTACCACGGAACTTTAGTTGATTTTCGACAAATATTTCAAATGGTTGATCCACGCTCTGATTCAGAAGTATGATATCACCCTTTTGTAGGTTGAGCAGTTCTGAAATGGATATGGTCGATTGACCCACTACAGTGGACAAATTGAGTCTTGAACCGCTGATGCCCGATTCAAGCGCACCACGTTCCTCCTCAGTGACATCTCTTTTGTTGCTGGTCGCAAACCAAAGCCTCGAACTCAAACTAGGTAGAATAGGCTCTATGACGAAATGAGGAATACAGACATTGACCATTCCCTCAACATCCCCTATGTGGATATTAAATGTCACAAGAGCTATGGATTCAGCCGGGGATACAATTTGAGCAAATTGTGAATTGGTTTCTATGTTCTCAAGCTTTGGCCTGAGCTCTACAATATTGCCCCAAGGTTCCTTTAGCAAATTGATGAATTTGATGAGTATGTTTCTAAGTAAAGTCATCTCTATTTCAGTAAGAGACCTACTTTCTTTCGAAACACCTCTAGATTTGCTGGTGCCACCCAAAACCCGTTCAATCATCGTATACGCTATGTCTGATGATACATCTATTATGATTTGACCATCAAACGGAGAGAAATCAACAATACCTAAGATTGCCGGATTGGAAATGGAGTTGCTGAACTCAGTATAGATCAAACTTTGGACGGAAATGACATCCACTTCAATATATGTTCTTAAATATCCAGAAAGGAAGTTGTTTAAGAGTCTAGAAAAATTTTCATGTATGATTTCAAGTGTACGGAGTTGGTCTTTTGCAAATTTATCTGGTCTACTGAAATCGTATTTTCGAACCTTGCGCTCTTTTTTGTCTTCCTCAATGTCCCGAACATCCACCTCACCGGTGCTAAGCGCCGCGAGCAGTTCATCTATCTCATTTTGAGACATTACATCTGACATAAAACCACCTCCTCGTCTTGAGATTTATTATTATTGATGTATAAATTAAAACTATGTCAAAATAATTATCGGCAACATATCGTTATTTCTTAACCCTGAACTACAAAAGGTTGTATATATATATTGGTAATGACCTCGTCGTCGGTTTCCAGAACTTCGATGACCATGTCCATGATGCGGTCTCTCAATCGTTGTTTTCCATTCGCCTTCGCAATGTCCTCAGACAAAGTTGCGCGCATAATCTCATCGATGTTGTTTCTGATTCGAGTCTTGTTCTTTTCGATTTCAGCAAGTATATCCTCATCGGTATATTCGATTGTCACACGGTATTTCACTATTTTCGCACTATTAGTGTCCGCCAAATTGGAATACTCCTCATCCAGTTGGATCTCATAGTATACAATCGGTTTTTCTTTTGTGCTGTTGTTGATCAGTACCACTGCAACTACTCCAATGATTGCGAGCACAAGCACAATAGCAACGATTATAATGATTAATTTCTTTTTTCCCATTGATATTGCCTCCCGATTCGATTATTCGTTAACATTATTTGTCTCTGATCTGTTTATGACCACTATATCCACCCTACGATTTGCAGCGCGCCCATCTGCCGTTTCATTACTGGCAATAGGACGATATTCACTGAATCCCGCAGCGGAAATTCTTGTAGGTATAAAACCGGAGTTCTCCACGAAATAACGTACTACATTTGTCGATCTATTTGTCGATAGTTCCCAGTTACTTGGATGAACCGGTGTATTGATTGGAACATTATCCGTGTGACCCTCAACCATGATTTCCTCATTGACCAGTTCTTCAGAATTCAAAAGTCCTGCGAGAAAATCAAGGATTCTAAATGACTCACTGTTTATAATGGCACTCCCTGGAGAAAACAGAACATTGTCCTTGAATCTAATAATAAGCCCTCTTTCCTCAAGTTTAAGTTCCACTTGAGCTTGCATGTCATTTTCTTCAAGATATGCCTCAACTTTTTCTTTGAGTTCTTCAAGCTTTTTCATTTCAACAACTTGCTCTTTTGAAGTTTGACTCTCAGGCATCGCATCAAATACAAATGGGGCCTCAGATAATGCCTTTCCTCCCGACAATACGCCTGCGGAACCTTGGAAGGACTCCATAACCGCTTCAAATTTTTGAGCATCAATAGAAGAAAAGGCAAAAAGCAAAACAAAGAAACACATTAAAAGTGTCACCAAATCTCCATAAGTTGTCATCCATTCCGGTGCACCTGATTTTTGTTCAGGGGGTTTCTTTTTAGCCATTTTCTGACCTCGCCTCCTGTGTGCCTACTGTTTTTCTGACAGATGGCGGTAAAAACACTTTGAGTTTTTCTTCAATGATTCTTGGATTTTCTCCGGCTTGTATGGAAAGCAATCCCTCAACCATTACGTTTCGGATCAATACTTCCTCATTGCTTTTAAGACTCAATTTTCCAGCCATCGGAATGAATATAAGGTTGGCGAACAATGAGCCATAAAATGTTGTCAAGAGAGCAACCGCCATGGAAGGCCCGATTGAAGCGGGATCCGAGAGGTTTTGAAGCATGGCGACAAGGCCTATAAGTGTACCGACCATACCAAATGCCGGAGCGAGTGTACCCATTGTCTCTAGCATGGATCTGTTTTTCGAATGTCGATCTGTGAGGTTTTCAATTTCAGTTTCCATAATATTCTTAACAAGTTCAGGATCTGTTCCGTCCACAATAAGCATGACTCCTTTTTGTAGGAAGTCATCCTTTATTTCAGACACTGCCTCTTCAAGCGCAAGAAGCCCTTCTCGTCTGGCCACGTTGGCAAGCTCGATAATCTTTGTGATGATTTGATCCACGTCAAATTCACTGTTTTTGATGGTTTTTGAAAACACTTTGCCTATGTTTAGGATTTCTTTGAGTGGATAAGCCACTAGAAAGCCCGCAATTGTACCTCCAAGAACGATAACAAGTGATGGCGGGTCAATGTAACTGCCAAGGTTACTGTTGCTCATGATGCCCCAGCCGACGAGTACGAAACCCAGTACGATCCCAATAATTGTAGTTATATCCAAAATGAACACCTCGTTTGCATATTTTCTTTTGCTCTTACCTTATATATTGACTTATTTTTGCATTATATTCAAGAATACTTTTTATGACTTCTTCTACATGTTCCTTGATAATGAGCTTTTTTCCTGTTGTCAAAGTGACCATTGTGTCTGGAGTCTCTTCAATAAACTCTATAAGTGCCGAATTGATGTAGATTGGATCACCGTTAAGACGTGTAACTTTGATCATAAATGCCACCTTTCATGATATAAACACGAAAACTACCCGTAGTTTCCTACGGGCAGATTAATTATCTCTTAAGATTAACAAGCTCTTGAAGAATCTCATCACTGGTCGTTATAACCCTTGAATTCGCCTGAAAGCCTCTTTGTGTCGTAATCATATCCGTAAATTGTGCTGCTAGATCCACGTTGCTCATTTCAAGTGCACCAGGTGTGACAGCACCAAAGCTGCCTGTTGCTGGAGCTCCGAACTTAGGTGTTCCGGAGTTTGGAGTGTCCTGGAATAAATTTCCGCCAAGTTTCATGAGACCAGCCGGATTGTCAAAGTCTACAAGACCAAGGGTCTGAAGTATTTTTCTTTCACCATTGGTATAGATTCCTATGATTTCACCTTTGGATGAAATATTGAAAGTATCAATTGTACCTGCGGATATACCACCAAGTTGAACACCCTTGGCATCTGATTCTTGAGAATATTGAGTAAAGATTCTCACATCAGAAGTATCTGCGTTGGCGAAGAACATTGACCGATCTATTGGAAGACTAATATCTGCAGCGCCAGGAACGAATTGAGTAAGATTTCCAGAAAAAGAAGTTCCACCACCAGCTACAGCAGTTGTATCAATAGTATGCACAACATCTACTACTTCTCCGTCCTCATTAAACTTTGCATATAAGTCTTGTGGAGGATCAGTTGTAATCGGATTCCCTGATGAATCTAAAAAAGTCATTGCTCTATACGAATAGTTATAAACCGCCGTAGTATTTGTGGGGTCATATTTCGGATCATTTGCATCCACGGTTTGTTTAACTTGACTAGTCAAGTTGTCACCAAAATTGATATTGAGTGTATGAATATCTCCAAGTGAATCATAAAGGTCAACCGTTGTGGTATACTCCTCATCGTTGAAGTTAATATTGCCACTAAAAGTCAAATTCTGTGTCGCTGTGGCTTTTTTAGTATCTGACATGTTGACTTGGATCGGTTTGAAATTGATGTCGAGGACTTTGTAACCATCTGTGGTTACTAAGAATCCAAGTTCATCCATTGCAAAGTTGCCCGCACGAGTATAAAACTTGTTTTGTGCGTTGGCATCATTGGTCACCATAAAAAATCCCGAACCATCCACCATCAAATCCGTAGCGATGTCGGTTCTTTGAATGGAACCTTTTGAATGATTCACAGCAACTGCGGATACATTTGTACCAAGGCCTACTTGCATTGGATTTGTTCCACCTCTTGAAGCTCCAGAAGAACTTGCACCAGCCAGTGTCTGGCTGTAGGTTTCTGCGAAAGTCACATTTGAAGACTTGTAACCAACTGTATTGACGTTGGCTATGTTGTTGCCTATTACATCCATGCGCAACTGGTGTGCTCTTAGAGAAGATACACCAGAAAACATTGATCTCATCATATCGTTAACCTCCTGTGTCGAGCAGGTGCCCTTATCAATCAGTCAAAGGGCTATAGCTTCCTTAAAAGGTCCAGCTAAACTATTACTGCTCCATCTATGTTTGTAAATACGTTGTCTTTTAATTGATCCTCTGTGACAGCTGTGATGATTGTATTGTTTTGTACACTCGCGATAAAAACCTTGTTGTCCATCATGATCAGAGCTTCCCTGACACCTTTGCTTTTCGCTTTTCCAACACCATCATTGATTCTGTTCATTTCTGAATCGGTCAGTTCAATTTTTCTTGAATTCAAACGGTCCATGGCATGCTTTGAAAATTTGACGCCATCTTTTTCACGAATTTTATTCAGTACATCTTCGAATGAATTTTGACCACTGACAACTGGTCTTTGACTAACTGACGTTGCATCCGCAGGGTTGATCTTCACACGTCTCTGCATATACTCGTTGTTCATTTTAATCGGACTCATTGATTCACCCTCTTACTACATTTGACCCAATAGATTGAAAATTTCATTGTCTTCCACGGCATCATCATTTGAATTTTGACCGATATAAGTGGATAACATCGCATTCATTTTCATTAATTCTTCAAGTATTTTGGTATTTTGTGCCAATAATGCTTCGTTGCCACTTTCTACTTTTTCACCACCATCACCTTTGCTCATTCCTTCAACCAAACTGTGTAAATCTTCAAGTTGTTTTGAAATCAATGAATTGAGGCTATTGGTATTTTCAATTGAGGAAGAAATGTTAGCGAGTTGTTCCACTGAGGAAAACTGAGCCATTTGTGCCATATATTCCGCATTGTCTGTGGGATCAAGTGGATTTTGATTTTGCAGTTGAACCATCATCAGTTTCAAGAATGCGTCTTTGTCCAGTACCTGACTCTTTTTGCGAATTTCATTGGCTTTGTCATTGCTGATGCTATTCAATCGTTCAATTTGATCTGTAGTAAATGATCCGCTGATTGGAAATGCCATTTCTTACCTCCTATCCCAAATAGTTGATTGTTGATTCTTCATACATGTCATATTGATAGTTTTGTCCTTTGCTCGCGATTTCAATATCTTGTAATCCATCGAGTTTCTTACCTTTTTTAGATTTTGAATTTTGATCGAATCCAAATTGTTCTTGTTGTTCCTTCTTACCGCTATCAACTGTCACATTGATTTGATTGATGGAATATCCTTTATTGGATAGATTTTGTCTCAAATCCTCCAGATTGGATTCCACTGCGGCTTTTACAACTTCATTCTCAACTTTAATTTCAGCCATAATGAGACCTTTGTGCAGATTCAGTTTTAATTCGACGTTCCCCAACTGCTCAGGTTGAAGTTTGACGAGCATCGATGTGCCATTGTCATCGATTTTGATGTTGCCTTTGATTGCATCCATGATTTGCGTGTAAACATCTTGCTTCAATAATTGAGATGCCTGTATTGTCGGTTGTGAGACCAAACCTGGTTGTTTCATCACCAATTGGTGAAAAGTGATCATATCATCTGTAGAAGACTGCTCTGCATCTACGTTGACATTCTCAGTAACCTTGTTTGAATTATCACTTGTTTTTGTTAAAGCTTCTTTCAGAAGACTTTCCACTTTGTTGTTTTCCGGCATTTCATTTTTTGAAGGTTCAGTAGCTTTGGTAGTCACCGGTACTTCTGTTTTAACTTCAGCTTTTGGAGCTTCGACTTTCACACTCGTCTCTTCTTTCATCGATTTTTGAACATCTGAGAATGAGACGCTTTCTTTGCCAGAAAGTGCTTTAAGTTTATTTGCAACCTCTGTAAGTTCATGGATGACACTGTTGACTAGTGGTGATTTGGACTGCTCCGGCAATTTTGAAGCCTGATCCATTACTTTGACCAACTTTTCCAAACTCTTTTGAATGGCCTCTAGTTGTGCCATGTCAACAGGTTGATTCAGTGCATCACCGATTTCAAGAGAAACCAGAGTGTTGTAAATCGCTTCTAGATCCGCCAAAGCTTCCACAGGAACGCGTTCAATCGCTTGAGCGAAATCTTCTAGTCCCATTCCAAGCATTTCCATCAGTTTTTCAAGACCTTCATCATCTAAGCCAGTAGCTTTTTTCAGTTTGTCTTTAAATTCTGTCAGCAAATCTTCAGAGATTTCACCGTCATCTGTAACTTCATCATTTACTTTTTCTGTTGCTTTGTTTTCTTTGGCACTAATTTGATCAAGTTTATTTTCTTTTTTTGAAAATTCATTTTCAACTTTTGGCTTATTGGATGAATTTTCTGTAGAAGCCTTCTCTACCTGATTTGAGCTGCTTTTCTCACCAGGTGATGAGAAATTTTTTACCGGTACATTTCTGGTTAGATTCACCGGTTTTCGCTCAGAAGTCAAATCTTTTTTGTTTTCAAATATTTGATTGAAAACATCATTTGAATTCTGTGCGTTTTCATTGCTGGTTTTGGCTGAAACCATAGGGTTGAGAACTGATTGACTGGCAACCCATTCTCTGATTTGCATACACACCTCCTATTGTTTTGGTAAAGCGAGTTTGCGTGTCAACTCCGTTGACAAGGTGTTTTCAAGTGATGACAGGATTTCCGATCTTTTCTTTTCAGTAAAATTCGTGAGAATCTCCATTATAAGATCTTCATCGGATATTGTTATCAAATCACCATTGTCAAGTTCGTAAACTTGTGATGGCGCGGCATTGATCATCATGTTTTCAATGATTGGAATTATGCTTTCATTGGACATGCGCGCGTACACGTTCACCAACTCTCTAACATTATCGTCAAATTCCTTATAAATCTTTAGCGATTTCAGTATATCAGGTGTTAAAGTATCTTGATTTTTTTCAAGGATTTCATTGGCTTTGATCTTAGAGATCAAATCGAATATGAAACTTTCGTCTGTTGCCTTGGCCAGAACCTCTCCAGCTTTTTTTGCCCCAAGATTCCCATATATGATCGCAAGCTCATCCAAGTTGTAATTGTTTAGATTTCCAATGGTACCCACCAAACTCGTAGCATTTTCAGAGCTGTAGACTCCAGCGATTTGCTCAAGATCTGTTTTGTTTCTTAGTAAAGTGCTGTATGTGTTTCGTATGGATTGCGCTTTTGACTCAGTCAAAAACGAAAAAATCCTATTGCGATCATTCACATCCAATTGATATAATATACTGACCGATTTGTCGTCAGAGATGAACTCAAAGATGTTGGCGACATCCTTATGACCATTGATGCTATCTCTTATCATCTTATTCACCTCTTCAACAGCTGCGTTGAGCGGCAATGAGGAGATATAAGTTGCCGTTGATTGAAGATCTTCTTGCTTCTCTTCCTCGATTTTTTGAACTGTATTGAGCAGTGCATCCTTATTTACAGTGGCACTCCTGATATCATTCAATATATTGTTGGTGGCATTGGGATTGATTCTTAGCATGTCTTTGATGACTTCATCATATGCTCTGGAATCTTCACTGCCGAGTACCATCAATTTATCAACGGCACGCTCCGAAGGCAATTTCAACATATATTCAGAGATTGTTCTGATTTGCTCCATTTCCTCAGCTTTAGTAGGAAATTTTTCGAAATACTCCCCTACACCACCTGGAAAATTGGACATCAATCCATTGGCATTAAGTTTGAAATCCCTATTGAAGAAATATAGGCCTCCAACCACCAAAAGAGGCGTCAAAAACAGTATGAGGAGAATCACCAGACATCCAGTCATGCCTTTTGACTTCTTCTCTTTTTCGTTATCCTCCGCCACAGTGATGACAGTTTTTTTCTCCGCCATGATCATTCTCCATTCGATTTATTATTCTTGTAATTGACGACTTCCTCGATCAATTTTGCATCCATTTCATTATATTCATCGATATAAGTTTGAAACGCCTTCTCTTTCAATTTATCCATTACTTTTCTCGATTTCATGGCTTCCACCAACAACTGTTTAATGTTGTCGATTTCGGATTCAACACTTGAAAGTCTCTTCTTGTATTGGTCACGAAGGGTTTTGTAATATTTCTTTCCTTCAGAAAAAGAATGCATCTCTTTTCCGGCTTTCCCGCTTCTGATAACTATATCGATATGATTCAAATACTCAAGTTCATCGCTATTCAAATTTTCGAGAGCATCCAAAATATTTTGGCGTTCTTTAATTTTTTTTGCCAGTTCGTTTTTAATACGGTCTTCTTCATTCATCCGCATTTTTAAAACACTTTCATATCTGAACTTGAATTTTTTCATTAGATCAATCCTCTAAGTTTTGCCAAACTTTGATCATAGG
>JAWSUW010000113.1:0-12337 GCA_033549245.1 Bacillota bacterium
TAGTTCATTAAGGAATATCTCGAAATGTCAGCTGAGAGGCTAGTATAGTTTCGCTTTGCGAGAACCATACCTACGCCCAATGTTTCGTTTCACAAAACATTTTAGTACCTCAGTCGAATAAAAACTAGAATTTGCTTCAGCAAATTCTAGTTTTTTTATTGATAAACCGCAATATTTAAAGTACGATTCTTATAACTGGCAATGAATTTCCATCATTTGAGTTTCGTAGGAGGATGCAGTGACATTTAAAGACCTTTCAATCAAAAGAAAAATCATATACCTATATTTGCCACTTGCCATTATTCCAATGATTCTGTTTGCCGGAATTTCCATGAAGTTTTATGAGATTGCCATCATCAAGCGTAGCCTTTCCAGCATGTCAGACAACAACGTGTTGATTTCCGACCGAGTAGATGGCATCCTATCAGAGGCTGAGGGGAGTGCAACCCTTTTGACCATAAGCATCAATCGATTACTCAACAGTGACGCTTTTCATGGAACATTAAGTAGTGACATCAAACTGTATAATCTCATATCCAATGAGCTCGCATATGCAAAACTGATCTACAAAACCATAGATTCCATTGGCTTTGTGGATATAGACAACAGGTTATATTATTCGGATTATGAACTTCAAAAAGGAAAAAACGCCATTTTGGATTCAGAAATGTATGAAACGCTGACGGCAACAACCGGCAACAGCGTTTGGTTCGAACTTTCAAATCGGGAGTATTTGACGAAATCTCCTGACAAAAAAATGTTGACGCTTGGTAAGAAAGTATGGAATATCAACACAGGAGAAACCATAGGATACCTTTTCGTCAATATTGACGAGAAAGTATTTACTAGTTTAATCAGTGGACAATTGGCAGATTATGATATTTATAATGCGGAGCATCAACTACTGACCACCACAGTTGAAGATAAAGAATCCAGCCAGAAAGTTGAAGAATTCATAAGTGGAAATGTCACTTCAGACATTTTGAGTGATGGTGGAGAACGGACATTAATTTCTAAGATTCAGATTGAAAAGCTCGGATGGACACTGCTCAGCAAAGCCAATCTCAACTTGTTTACACAGGATTTGGCCAACATTATCCTCTTGATCATCATCATGCTTATAACCATCATCTTACTGGAAATAACGATGACTCTTGCACTTAATCGCTTGATCACCAATCCAATCATGAAGCTTAAAAATGGTGTAGAGGAGATATCAAAAGGTAATTTTGACTTCAGGTTCAAGATGAAGACCAATGATGAAATAGGTCTTTTTGCAATGAGCTTCAATCACATGTCAGTGCAGATCAAAAAGCTGCTCTTTGACGTTGAGAGGGAAGAAAAGAAAAAACGTGAGTACGAACTCGCTTTAATCCAACAGCAGATCAAGCCTCATTTCCTTTATAACACACTGGACATCATTTTGAAGTTGTCTCAACTCGGTCAGGAGAGAAAAGCACAGAAGGTCACAAGGCGTTTGGCTGATTATTACAGGAACTCACTATCTGGAGGTGCTGATGTGATAACTGTTAAAGAGGAACTCAAAATCACCCTGGATTATCTTGAGCTCCAAAAGTTGAGATATTCCGACGTGTTCGACTATCGCATAGAGGTTTCGGAGTTGATGGAATCCATCATGATTCCAAAATTGTCACTTCAACCCATTGTTGAAAATGCGATTGAGCACGGTTTCAAATATTTGTCCGAGACTGGTTTGATCCGTATCTATGATGAGATGCATGAGGACGCATATGAAATTATCGTTTCAGATAATGGCGTCGGCATGTCAGAGGATCATATGGATAAACTCAACCAAGTGCTCAGCGATCCAACTGATCACCAAACCATAAGAAGTTTTGGAATCAAAAATGTGAGTCATAGAATGAAACTTTTCTTTGGGCAAGAATATGGGGTTTATGTTGTCAGTGAAGCTGGAAAAGGCACTGAAATCAGAATAAAATTACCGAAGGATGGACAGTATGATTAAAATCATGATAGTGGATGACATGCCCATATTTCTGGAGTATCTTAGAACTGCAATCGATTGGGGTGCATATGGATTCGAACTCTGTTGTGAAGCGAAAAATGGAGAAGAGGCATATGAAAAAGCAATCATTTTTCAACCGGATATAGTACTATCTGATATTCAAATGCCATACATGAACGGTCTGACACTCACAGAAAAATTGCAGGAACTCAATCCCGAAATTGCTGTAGTTTTGATTACCGGAAACAGTGAATTTGAATACGCAAGAAGAGCCATTAAACTCGGTGTTGTGGATTATATCGTTAAACCGTTTGAAAAGGAAGAACTGATTTTAACTCTACTCAGTCTTCAAGACAATATCAATAAAGCCATTGAAATGAAACAAGATAAAAAGGACGAACAATATCTGATTCGCGAGCGTTTATTGAGACAACTCATCTATGCCAAGGAAATTGATGAGTCATTACCAGCCCGTTTATCGGAAAATGGACTCGACCTTAAACCAGACCATCATTTTTTTGTCACGGCCCTGGAAATTGAGCCGGAAGAGAAAAGCATGCAGGTATCTGAAAAGGCGATGAACTGGAAGAGTGTTATCGGAGATCTTTATAAAGATTATATGCAATCTGAAGGCACTGAGTATTTTTTCACAGATTTCGAAAGTCGGGTACTTTTTATCAACGTGCTGGAAAGCAAAGAGAACTATTCACTGGATCGAGAAGAATTGGATCACTTCATGGGGTTCATCAGTGAACGATTGTCAATGAATGTGACTATCGGTATAGGTGGAGTCTACAGTGGCCTTGGAGGTATTAGGAGATCTTATCTCGAATCGGTAAACGCGCTCTCTCATCGATTTCAAGCCAGTGGCAACAAAGCGATTTGGTATGATGCGATATCGCAGGAAGAGAAGACGTATGGTTTTTACTCTGCTGAGATCAATGAAATCATACTGAATCATTTGCATCAACTCAACGCGGACCATACCATAGAAGTCATCGAAACGGTATTTAAAGAAGCGGATACAAAGCGGTTTTCTCCAGAATATAAGCGTATGAACAACATGGGACTCATCAGTTTATTGCTTTCTTATCTTGTGAAAGCGGGAAAAAACATCTCAGACGTCTTCCCGAATCAATTTCAACCTTATGATATTCTAAATCAAGGGACTGACGAAGAGCAAAGAAGATTTATCAAAATGTCATACTCACGCGCATTCAAGTATCTGATGGCTCACCGGGAAACAAGAGCCAGTCAAATTGCAAGAGATGCCAAGCATTGCATTGATGAAAACTATTCGAATCCAGAGTTTAATATGAACGATCTTTCAAAAAAATTATTGGTCAATCAGACTTATCTTCGAAAAATGTTCAAAGATGAAATGGGGATGACCATCTCTGAATATCTCAGTAAAGTGCGTATGGATCAGGCTAGTCTTTTGGTGGTCAAGGGACATTATAAATTATCCGCTATTTCGGAAATGGTGGGATACAGTGATCCAGGCTATTTCAGCAAGTGTTTCAAAAATCATTTTGGCGTTTCACCAAGCGAGTATCAATAACCATACATGATACTCGCTTTTTTTGAAAAGTACAAATTCATTTTGAATATTACATTTAATTTACAAATGTAAAAACATATACTTGATTCGGGAAGACAAAATGAGTCCCATAAGATTTTATAGGGGGAAAGAAAATGAAAAAAATTACTAGTTTGTTACTCGTTTTCATGCTGCTTATAGGCATGCTTGCAGGTTGCGCCAAAACTGAAACTGAAACACCAGATGCTCCAGCTGAAACTCCGGTTGTATCCGAACCAGCTGTGGAACCAGTAGTGGAAGATGAACCTGTTACACTTAGAATCTATGCTCAGTACTCAGACGATGATACAAAAGTGCCTTATGATTATGCAGTAGAGCAACTTGCCATCGATTATCCAAATGTAACTCTTGAACTTGATATCCAAGCGCAAGATGATGGACAAAAGCTTCAGACATATGCTGCAACAGGCAACTTGCCAGATATTTTCCAAGTTGGTCTTTCACAAATCGAGACCTTCAAAGAGTCAGGAAACATCATGATTCTTGATGACGCTGCAAAGAGCACTGGATTTTTGGATCGTGCACATCCAAGTGCGGAAAACATCATTTACAATGAAGACGGACACATTTACGCATTCCCATATGCAGGAAATGAACTCGTATTATGGTATTACAACAAAGCGTTGTTCGAAGAATACGATGTAAAAGTTCCAGAAACTTACGAAGAATTATTGACTGCAATTGAAGTGTTCAATGCCAATGATATCGTTCCAATGTCAATATTCGCAAAAGAAAAATGGATTACAACTGCTATGTACGATGTATTTGCAACACGCTTCGATCCAGCGGGAATCACAAAACTGGATTCAGGAGATAGCAAAGCCTCTGAAGAAGCATATACAAAGGCTGCAGAAACTTTGAATGAACTTGTCAATGCAGGTATGTTCGCAGATGGAGCAACCAACACCAACTATGACCAAGCTGCTGCACTTTTCTACGAAGGTAAAGCCGCAATGTTCCTGAATGGTCAGTGGGAAATCGCAGGATCTTCTGAGAAGCTTGGCGAAAATGCAGACTGGATGTGGTACCCTGTAATGCCTGGTTATGAAGATAACAAATACGCACTCAGTGGTGGTGGAGCGCCAGGTGGTTATGCTGTCAATCCAAATTCCGAACATAAGGAACTAGCTGCTGAAGTAGCTGCATATCTTTCTGAAAAATATTGTGAAGCAAAATATATGTACCGTGGAAATCCTATATTAGCGGTGAAAGTGGATGAAAGCATAAAGCCTGAAACTCCATTCCCGACAATGATGCAAAAATTGGATACTGAAATGGGCAACATCACATCAACAACCAAATTTGCTTGGGGTTTATCCAATCCATTGTTCAAAGTTGCCATTGAAGATCAATCACAATTCTTGATGACTAAAGATTACACACCTGTTGAATTTGTTGAGGAACTCGACAAAGTAATCGAAAGAATGAATCAATAACAAATCGCTTGACAAGGGAGCCGCGCATGCGTGGCTCCCCTTTTATTCCATTGAAAATTGGGAGTTCATCTCAGAAAGGACTTAATTGTGAAAAAATTCTATGGAAACAAACTAGCGATTGCAGTCTTCACTTTACCGGCGCTTTCGCTCTTCTGCATAATGGTTTTCTATCCGATCATACAGGTGTTTTATAAAAGCTTTTTCAAATGGAATGGCCTTTCGGCGGGGACCTTTATCGGCATTGATAACTATTTAAGACTCTTTGATGATAAATTGTTCTATCTCAGCAATAAGAATGGCTTCATTTTTGCTGCAGTAATTACAGTATTTCAGATTTCTGTTGCTACAATTTTGGCACTTGCTGTCTCCAGTGTAAAACTTAGAGGCCGTAATGTCTTTCGAATCGTATATTTTATACCAGTCGTACTTTCTGTGACTGTTGTAAGTCAATTATGGCTATCTATTTACAATGCAGACACTGGACTTCTAAATAAATTCTTTGAACTCATAGGATCTAGTTATCGTCAAAACTGGCTGTCGGATCGGAACAAGGCGATTTTTGCAATAGCGGTAGTCAACGCGTGGCAATGGATGGGATACCAATTTGCCCTTATACTGGCAGGCATCAAATCCATACCGACTTCGTACTACGAAGCAGCACAAATTGATGGAGCATCTCCAGTCCAAGCTCATATGAAGATCACTATGCCATTATTGGCGGAGACTTACAAGTTTTGTCTTTTGATTTCGGTCACAGGTGGAATCAAAGCCTTCACTGAAATGTTCATCATGACCAGTGGTGGTCCTGGCAATTCATCCTACACACTAACTTATATGATGTATTCATCCGCTTTTAGAAGTGGTGAATTCGGATATGGACTTGCCGCCGCAACAATACTCGTACTCGAGTGTCTGATTGCAATATTGGTAATCAACAGGGTCTTTAAGACCGAAAACACCTCAGAGGGAGCTTAGTATGAAAAAACTGTCTTTTTCTCAAATTTTCTTCAGAATATTTTTATGGGGGTATGCTTTCATATCTCTATATCCTCTAGTTTGGATGCTGCTCTATTCATTCAAAAACAATGAGGAGATCTTTGTCAGCAATCCATTTGGATTTCCGAAAATACTTAGATTTGAAAACTATATCAATGCGTGGTCTGAATACGATGTGCCCGTATACTTTTTAAATAGTGTGATTGTTGCTTCAGCAACAGTTGTAATCACCATTGTACTAGCTATGATGTTCGCTTACGCGACCAGTCGTATGAAATGGCGTGGAAGAAATTTCGCGCGGACTTTTGTCGCGCTAGGTATGTTCATACCTGTACAAGCGGTTTTGATTCCAGTGACAAGGGTGGTTCAGGACCTTGGTCTATCAGGATCCCATTGGGCGTTGATCGTGCCCTATACTGCATTTAACTTAGCCTTTGCGACTCTAGTATTTTATGGATTTTTTGTGGGACTGCCTGTTGAGCTAGAGGAGGCGGCTTGCATTGATGGAGCTAATATTTTTCAGACATTTTTCTTTGTGATTGTGCCAACGGTAAAACCAGCGATAGCGACGCTCGGAATCTTTACTTTCCTGAATGCATGGAATGAGTTTATTCTAGCCAATGTGCTTGTCCTCGACAAGAGTCTGAAGACTTTGCCTCTTGGAATACTATTCTTCCAAGGACAATTTACGACGGATTGGGGCGCCATGGGTGCGACAATGGTTATTGCAAGCTTACCAACAGTTCTCGTCTATACTTTGTTCAGCAACCAAGTTGAAAAAGCCGTTACTATTGGCGGAGCAGTGAAAGGATAACAGATGAACATATATTATGATCCAACGCAAAAGGTATTTCATCTATTAAATGGTCAAATCAGCTATGTTATCGGTATTCTCCGAAACGGTCATTTGGGACATTTTTATTTTGGAAAAGCGCTTCATCCAAATGAAGCGTTGAACCAAGCCCAATTCAGACAAGATCAAAACAGAGGGCTTACGAACTATGTATATGAAGGGGATATGGGATTTTCACTCAATCTTGAAAAACTTGAAATGCCATGTTTCGGATTGACGGATTACAGATCACCGGCAATAGATGTTCAAATGGAGTCGGGTAGTAGCATTATTGATTTTATTTATGTGGACCATAACATATATACTGGAAAGAAGAAACTAGAGGGACTGCCATCGACACGTTATGAAGATGGTCAGGATATCATGACTCTGGAAATCAAAATGATCGATCCTGTGATGGGATCGTCATTGATTCTTTCATACTCAATTTTTAGAGATTATCCGGTGATTGCAAGAAATAGTCGACTGATCCATCAAAACACTTCTAGTATAAGACTAAAAAGGTTGATGAGTCTGTCGCTTGATCTTGACGACAGCGAGTGGGAGTGGGTTCAGTTATATGGGGATTGGACAAGAGAACGCCATATTGCGACCAGTCCACTGCATCATGGCATACAATCCATTGGCAGCTTACGTGGCGCTTCCAGTGCAGCTTATAATCCCTTTGTGGCATTAAAAAGAAGTTCGACCACAGAAGAAAATGGTGAAGCCATAGGTATTTCTTTAGTTTATAGTGGAAACTTTCTGATGCAGATTGAGGTCGATGGTGATGAAAGAGCAAGGATGCTGGCTGGAATTCATCCGCAAGGCTTCGAGTGGATTTTGAATGAAGGCGATGTTTTTCAATCCCCTGAAGCGCTTCTAGCTTATGTTCCAAATGGACTTGGTGCTTTAAGCAGAACTTTTCACGACCTTTTCAGATCCCATTTGATAGCAAAGAGATGGAGAAATGCGCCAAGACCAGTTTTGCTCAACAATTGGGAAGCGACGTACTTTGATTTCAATGAGCAAAAGATTCTTGAGCTTGCCAAAGGAGCAAAAGAACTGGGTGTTGAACTCCTGGTGCTGGATGATGGGTGGTTTGGCACAAGAAATGATGACACCAGTGGACTGGGGGATTGGACTGTCAATCTGACAAAAATTCCAAGTGGGATTAAAAAACTGTCTCATGATATTGTGGAGTCGGGTATAGCATTTGGACTTTGGATTGAACCCGAAATGATCAATAAGAAATCCGATTTATATTATAGTCACCCCGATTGGTTGATTGGTGACCCTTATAGAAGAATGTCTCATGGACGCAATCAATTCGTCCTGGATTATTCAAGACCTGAAGTAGTGGATGGAATTTTTGAGCAACTCATCAGGGTTTTCGACGGTTCAGCGATTACCTACATTAAATGGGATATGAATCGTAATATCACAGAGGCATTTGGAAGGGGCCTCTCTGCTGAAAAGCAGGGAGAACTGATGCACCGTTATATTCTTGGTGTGTACAATCTCTATGAACGTATGATTGAACGTTATCCAAATATACTGTTTGAATCCTGTTCTGCCGGTGGCGGCCGTTTTGATCCTGGGATGCTTTATTACGCTCCACAAGCATGGACCAGTGATAATACAGATGCTGTAGAGCGCTTAAAAATACAGTATGGTACCAGTTTGG
This sequence comes from Bacillota bacterium, assembly GCA_033549245.1. Taxonomy (GTDB): domain Bacteria; phylum Bacillota; class Clostridia; order Peptostreptococcales; family Acidaminobacteraceae; genus Fusibacter_D. Next base: position 8,539 of record JAWSUW010000113.1, read on the forward strand.
TCTATCCACTTGTCTCTATGGGTTCGCATGTATCTGATATTCCGAATCATCAGGTACTCAGGCGAACCTCATTAAAGATGCGCTCAGATGTGGCTATTTTTGGAACTTTTGGTTATGAGCTGAATATTCTTAAGCTCTCAAATGAGGAGAAAAACGAAGTAGCGCAGCAGATCAAAGACTTTAAATCACAGCGTGAGCTCATTCATAAGGGTGATTTTTATCGTTTGATCAGTCCTTTTAGTGGAGATGGTAACCAGACCGCTTGGATGGTCATCGCAAAGGACGGGAGCCAAGCTTTGGTAGCATGGTATCAGATTCTTGCCAGACCGAATGATCGCACCACAAGACTTAAACTTCATGGTCTTGATGAAGAGTGTTTCTATGAGGTCAGTGGTTGTGAAAATCCTCTATCGGGCCGTTATCTGATGCAAGTGGGTCTACTTATTAAGCCATCGTTCAATGGGATTGAGTATAGTGGTGACGCCACGGGGGATTATCAATCGCGGTTATGGACCTTGAATAGCTTGAAATAACATATAGAACATAGACACTTAGGCTCCTGTGTTTGCGGCTAGTATAGTTTAAATAGGAATATCTCGAAATGTCAGCTGTGGCGCTAATAAGTTTCCTTTGGAAACTTAAATACGCGATTTTTTGCTTCACAAAAAATTACCTACGCCCAATGTTTCGTTTCACAAAACATTGTTTCGGAAATATTGTGCCTACGCGAAAAAAAAAGCGTGCTCTCGCAAGTATATCTCGTCAATTTGACTGAGACGCTAATGAGTTTCCTCCGGAAACTCAATTACGCGAAAACTTTCTAAAAAAAAATGAATTTGCTTCAGCAAATTCATTTTTTTTTAGAAAGTTTTTAGAAAGTCATTCGTTCGATTTTAGATTTCTCCTCTAGAATAAGACCATAAGCTTAAACAAAACGATAAGCAAACAAAAAAGGAGAAAAAAAGATGAATAAGAAAGTATTGATGATGGGAATCATATTAGTAACAGTTTCACTACTCGCAATTATGGCATTCGCGGGAAACAATGCAAATGACGGTTATAAATTATTTAAAGATGTGCTCGGAAGTTTTGAAAGCCACGAACTTGAAAGTGGTGTATTCGCCGGCAGTATTGTTCTTACAGATAACGATGAGATCAAACGGTTTATATTGTAGATGCCAACAGAGCTGATGTGTACATAGCCAAAGTAGCAGAAGAAAGAGCAAACAAGGAATGGGATCATGAATACAAGGGAACATTTGACGAGACTGACGAAGCGATTGTCGATTATTTCATGGGCAATTTCAAACAAAATTCCAAAACAGTAGCAGATTCAGACAGATCAACAGATGTTTTATTTGAACTGAATAAAAGTGACATTCCAGCAATCGTCAACTTATTTGTTTCATCGAAACATGATAAAAAATACACCGATGAGGAAAATGATTTTTCAGATCATCAAGAATACGCAGAATTTCCACTGTTCAAAGAGTTGATGGAACTAGAGAATATCGAACTTTCTATCGATAGCAATATCGAAGTGAATTATATGAAACTTGTGATGGATCTTGATGTGAATCAAAATGTCGAAGGGATTGAGTTCAACCTTCAAATTACAGGCAATGACGAATCAGGCGAGTACCATGAAGTAGAAGTAGATGGTTTCTTTACAGCAAATCAAAACGGAAATGCTGAAGTAAGAACAATTGATATGGATGGTCTTACAGTTTACGAACTGCCAGAAGAAAACAAATAGTTTGATGACTTTGTCATCACCCTGCGGCTCTCTTAAAGAGAGCCGTCTTTCAAATGTGACGTGGTATTATGAACATACTTAAAGTAAGTGGTTTAACAAAAGCATACGATGACAAGTGCGGAGTTTTCGGACTTGATCTATCCATAGATTCAGGAGATATCGTTTTAGTGCTCGGACCGAATGGAGCAGGTAAGACGACCACATTTCAGAGCATTCTTGGTCTTGTTTCCAGCAGTTATTCTGAAATATCGGTCTTTTCAAAGCCGTTCGATAGAACAGAAAGTCTTCAAAGTATTGGTGCAATGATTTCAAGACCGGTCTTTTATGAATATATGACCGGGAAGGAACATTTAAGTCTATTGTCAGGTCTTTACCCGAACGTGACCGAAGCAAATATTGGTGACACGCTAATATCCGTTGGACTGGACCAAGCAAAAAATAAAAAAATCAGTCAATATTCCTCAGGGATGAAACAGCGATTGGATTTGGCACGTGCCATTGTCCATAAACCTAGTTTGCTCCTTTTGGACGAACCGTTTAACGGACTCGATATTGAAGCCAAACATGACATTAAAAATTTATTATTTAAGCTACAGAAAGACAATCAAATGGGAATATTGATTTCCAGCCACATGGCAGGGGATCTTGAACACTTTGCAAACAAACTGGTGATCCTTTATGAAGGACAAACACTGTATAGTGGTTCATTTGATTTTATCCATGAGTCAGGATTAACACTTGAGACATTTTATTTAAAATGCCTCGATGATTATAGAAAGGGGGTCAAGCAATGAAACTTTTAAGAATTGAAATCACAAAATTATACAAAAGAAAAAACATTAAAGTGCTTGTCTCATTATATATGTCCATGCTGATTTTAATGTCAATTCTTTATCTGGTAGCAGAAAAAAAACTTGGATTGACTCTTTATACAGAAGGACAATTTATCACTTCATCATTAAGTCTTGTTATGGCGGGCTTCATGCCATTACTCGCACTTTATGTTGCAAGTGTTACTCTCAGCTCTGAGATGAGCAGTGGAACACTGAAGAACATGTTGCTCTTGCCAATTAAAAGAGAGCAACTTTACCTTTCCAAAATTGCAGCAGTACTCAGCCTGATTGGTGGAATGCTTATATTACAATGGCTCTATAGTATGGTTTTCTCGATCATAGTAGATGGTGCAATCAATTTTTCGTTCCTTATTGGAACTCTCGGAGATTACTTTGGAGCTTTTCTTGTTCTAGGACTTATAATCAACTTATCTATTGCACTGACTTTAGCTTTTAATCGTCCTCGATTTGATGCTACCTGGAATCAACGGATTTGAAATCTTGAAAAAGATTAGAATGGATCACAATATTCCAATGATCATGGTATCGGCCCGTACAGAAGATGCAGATAAGATACGGGGATTGGGACTTGGAGCAGATGATTACATTACCAAACCTTTCAGTCCAAGTGAAATGGTCGCGAGAGTCAAATCACATCTTGCCACGTACGAAAGATTGACAGGAAAAGAAAAACGACCTGAGACGCTTCATATCAGGAATTTAACCATTGAACCAGATGCAAGAAGAGTGTTTCTAAGCGGTCAGGAAATTGCACTGACAGCAACTGAATATGATCTTTTATATTTCCTCGCGAGCAATCCCAACAGGGTTTATTCCAAGGAAATGCTCATGGATAGAATTTGGGGTGTAGATTATTATGGCGATGGCGCTACTGTGACAGTCCATATCGGAAAACTTCGTGATAAGCTTGATAAACAGAGCAATCAAGAAGAGAGTCATTTTATTGAAACTGTTTGGGGCGCTGGGTACAGATTTAGGGTATAATAGAAAGAAATGCTAAGGAGCACATATGAAATTTGAAAATAATGTTATTGATCTAATTAAAAGAAGAACGTCTACAAGAACATTTGACGCTATAGAAATAGAGGCAAACCAGCTTCAAAAAATCGAGGCTTATCTCGCTGAAATCAATGAAGATGCTATAGCACTTTCAGGTATAAAGGCAAGATTTGTTTTATCCAGTTTTAAA
>JAWSUW010000114.1:0-12155 GCA_033549245.1 Bacillota bacterium
CCATCAGTTCTGTCCACTGGTAGTCATTGCGGTAGGCCGCCGACAGCAGGCGGGTGCGGTAACCCCGTTCATGGTAGATCCGGTCGGCCCGTTTCATGATGGCCACTCCCGGCCATTCGAGGTATTCGGGGTCGATCTCGATCCCGTCCCGTTTCACGACGTCTTTGATCCAGTCGTCGATCCGGCCGACCATAATGGTGCACACCGGGTACATGGTGGAAATGTCTTTCCCTTCCGCTTCACGTCGCTTCAGGCCCCGCTCGATAGCGGCGCCCACAGCCAGTGCCTGGGGCACGCAGAAGCTGACGGTGGCGTTGATGCTCACACCGTGGCAGGTGGCTTCCTCAATGGCTTTGATCCCGGCTTTGGTGACCGGCATCTTGACATGGACATTGGGTGCGAGGGTGCTGAAATGGAGTGCCTGGTCCACCAGCTTCTGCCAGTTTCGGTAATATTTGGTATTGGTCTGGATGGAGATGCGGCCGCTGCGGCCATGGTGGGCTTCAAAAATGGGCAGCAACATTTGGGCTCCGGTCTGGGCCATTTCTTCATTCAGTTTCCAGGCAATCTCGTCTTCGGTGGCTTCCGGCATGGTCACCACCATCTCGTTGATCCGGTCATCGTAACGGGCCTGGTCCTGCTTTAACACATTGCCGACAATGACCGGGTTTGTCGTGGCGCCGGCGGCGCCGTATTCCAGGGCATAGGTCAGTTCATCAATGGCGCAGGAATCGTTCCAGAAATCGGTTGCCATGGTTTCAGTCATTTCGTGCAGTGGGCTTTTGAACGGTTTTCTTTCCATGATAATCCTCCTCAGGGATTTTCACAATTTACAAACCAAAAAAATGATTTAAACCAAATATATTTTAAAAATTGTCAAATAAAGAAAACTTAACAGGCTGTTAATATTTCTGATTTCTATTCACAACTAGAAAACATTTTTTATGAACTGAAAGTATTTTGAATCTTCAAGAATAAAGCAATGCACATCCCAATTTTCTCAACAAGCAAACGCAAAAACAGTTTTGAATTTTATATTTAAAACACCAAGGATTTGGGACGAGTAGTTAAATTTTTAAGTAGAATCATATTTTTTACATGCTGATTCTATATTTCGCTAATCTTAATTGATCTACCTTCTACCAAAGATTTTTTAGCTGCTAATGCAATTTTTACTGGCATCAGACCAGCATTACCATCAACTAGAGGATTCTCATTGTTAGAAATAGCATAAATAAACGAATTGATTTCACTAATAAACGCTTCATTATATCGTTCCAAAAAAAACCATAGTGGTTTTTCAAGGAAAACCCCCGCTGGTGTGCTGATCATTGATGTATTTGGGTAATCATTTGTTACCTGAACGCAACCACCCTCACAATGAACTTCGGTTCTTTGATCGTACCCATAACCAGCTCTCCGACTATTATCAATAACTCCAATACTTCCATTTTCTAACTTCATCATTACGATAGCAGTATCAATATCATCAAATTTTTTTATTTCATCATCAATTAACACATCCCCATATGCTGATACTTCTGTGACTTCGCTTCCTGATAAATATCTAACCATATCGAAATCGTGAATCATCATATCCATAAATAACCCGCCCGATACTTTTACATATTCAATTGGAGGTGGTTCTGGGTCTCTCGATGTTACTTTGATAATATGTGGTTTCCCAAGTTTACCTGAGGAAACTACATCTCTAACTTTTTTATGATTATGATCGAACCTTCTAACAAATCCCACTTGAAGCTTAACATTTGCACTTTCTACTTCTTTAAGGGCCTTATCAATCAATTCGATATCAAAATCAAGTGGCTTTTCACAAAATATGTGTTTTCCTGCTCTTGCAGATTTAATGATAAGGTTTGAATGCGAGTCTGTCGATGAACAAATCAATACTGCATCTATTTCCGGATCAGCGATCACTTTTTCTGCGTCTTCAAATATCTTCTTTACACCTAATTTCTGTGCCCAAGCAATTTTTTCATCATCCAAACATATGTCTGCTACAGAAATAACTGTTGCTTCTGGAATTGAACTCACAATATTCGCGGTATGCAGTTGCCCAATTCTCCCAAGACCAATGACGCCAATATTAATATTTTTTACCATGATTATCCCTCCATTAATCTAGGTGCAAATACATTCCTTCAGCACATTAATTGATGCTTTCACTCCTGCCATAGGCGTCATCGTAAGATCTTCCATTTCTAAAGAAACGTAGTCATCATAACCAGACATTTTTACAATGGAAAGAAATTCCTTCCACCACTGATGATCATGACCGTAACCAACAGCAACATAGTTCCAGGAACGTTCAGAAAACCGCTCTATAGTTTTTGTATCTAGAACGGTGTTTATATCCAACAACCCTTTCTCTAAGCGTGCGTCTTTTCCGTGTATGTGATAGATTTTGCCTTTTAAAGCGCGCGCCATTGCGATTGGGTCAGCACCCATCCAGAAAGCATGACCTGGGTCCAAATTCATACCGACTATTTCGCCCACATGGTTTTGAAGTCTATTAATGGTTTCGACATTGTATACTAGTTGCCATCCATGATTCTCTAGCGCAATTCTTTCTATACCTGAATCTTTAGCTGTGCCTGCCAAATCTTTCCAGAAAGGTATAGCAACTTCATTCCATTGATAATCTAACATATTTTGAGTTTCTGGCGGCCAACTTGTTACTACCCAAACAGAACTTTTATCGTCTTTGCATCCTCCGGGAAGGCCACTCATCATAACAATCTTATTTACATTCAATAACTCTGCCAATTTTATTGTTTTTAATGTTACATCCAGATGTGCTTTGCCACTTCTTCCAGGAGCTAATGGATTGCCGGAGCAGTTTAAAGCATGAAGCGTCATGTCACGTTTATTAAGTGCTTCCATGAAGCGTTCTCTCTCTAGTTTGCTTGCAAGCATTTGTTCTAAGTCGATATGAGGAGCTTTAGACCAATTTCCTGTTGCTATTTCTATTGCTTTCACTCCCATGCCCGAAATAACATCTAGCATTTCTTCATATTTTAAATAACCAAGGCTATCTGTCATAAAAGAAAGTTTCACTATAATGCCTCCTATATTAATGTTTTCCCCCCTGCAATTGTTATTGTGACACCAGTAATATAATCAGCTTTATCACTAGCAAGATAAGCAATCAGTTCTGCTATCTCAGAAGGATCTGCCATACGCTTCATCGGGACACTTGATGTAAGAGTATGCTCATATTCTTCAGCCGTCATTCCTTCAAGAGGGCCACGTTTTTCAAACACATCTTGCATCATTTCTGTATTTACATAGCCCGGACAAACAGCTGATACAGAAACCCCATGTTGTGCTAATTCAAGTGCTAAGACTTGAGTTAACATGTTGATTCCAGCTTTAGATATTGCGTAAGTACCATTCCCATATTCTCCAATAAGTGAAGCTTGTGAAGAAATAGAAACAATTTTTCCTTTCTTTTTAGCATTGATAATATTTTGAGCAAATAGTTTGCTTAAAGTAAAGACTGATCTTAAATTGATATTTAAAACTTGATCCCACTCATGCTCCTCTACTTGTAGCAAAATTTTTGATGTTGAGATGCCTACACAGTTTGCTAACACATCAATGGAATCCACTTTCATTAAAGCTTGACTAAATCCTTGATAAATTGATTCAGTTTTCATTGCATCCATTGTGATTGGATGGACCGACACATTGAACTTTTTTGCAATATCAGCGGCAGATTTAATTAATAAATTCTCTTGAATATCCATCATCACTAAGTCCGATCCATATTCGGCAAATTTTTCGCAAACAGCTTTGCCGATTCCTCTCGCGGCTCCGGTAACTAGGCACACTTTCCCCTTGAATAAACCCTCCATACTTAATGCCCCTTTCACGCTTAAGATACACTAAATACTATTCCTTGGCAGCAGCCAATCTCTTTGATCTTGCTTCAACTCCAACACGGATAACATCAGTGTAAACTGCGAGAATAATAACTGATCCAATTGCAATCATTTGTAAGTCAGATGGTGCTCCAAGAAGATTAAGCCCATTTCGTATGACTGATATAGTTAATGCCCCAATCAAAGTTCCCCATATTGTTCCTTTTCCTCCGAAAAAAGATGCACCACCTATAATACATGATGCGATTGCATCTAATTCATAATTTAGGCCAGCTAAAGGAAATGCAGAATTTGTACGCCCTACAAGTATTAGTCCTGCGAAAGCTGCCATAAAGCCTGAAATAATATACGCTATGGTAAGCACTCTATCAACGTTAATCCCAGCAAGAGCTGCCGCTTCTTTGTTGCCACCAACTGAATATATTTTTCTGCCCAGAACAGTATGGTTAAGGAATACGTGGAATACTGCAAATATAACTATTACAATAATAAAACTAACAGGAAAACCATTAATTGTTGCAGAACCTGGATATTGAAGTGTTCTTGGAAATCCTGATATTGGAACAGCTGCTGTGATAAACAAAGCTACACCTCTTGCAATGTTCTGCATACCAAGAGTCGATATAAATGGGTGAGGAAGTCTTAGTTTTGTTAATGCAATCCCATTAAGCCAACCAATAAAGGTTCCTCCAGCTAAACAAATTATGACCAGTAATAATACGTTGTCATAGCCATTTCTGAGTGTTACTCCCATTAATGAAATCGAAAAAGCTAGTGTTGAACCAACTGCTAAATCAATCCCCCCAGTGATAAGAATAATTAACATGCCTGCAGAGACAAGCCCATTTACAGATGTCTGCTTCATAATATTCATGATGTTATCATACTGTAAAAATTTATCAGTTGTTAATGTCAGAGTTAAAGAAATAAGAAATAAAGCTAGTAATGGTCCAATTTTAAACAGCAATTGTTTCACTTTTGTGGATTGTGTCTTTTTTCCCTCAACTTGAATAACATCTGCATCATTCATTATTTAACCACTCCCCATGCTGCTGCCATAATATCTTCTTGATTAAATTGACTTGAATCCCGGTTAATTTCCGTCATGATTTTGCCTTTTCTCATAACTATAACTCTGTCACTCATGCCAAGTATTTCTGGCAATTCAGATGAGATCATTATGACACATTTGCCATTTTTCACCAATTCATTTATCAGCTTATACACTTCAATCTTTGCACCTACATCAATTCCTCTTGTTGGTTCATCAAATATGAATACATTGGCCTCTGTATTAAGCCATTTCCCTATGACAATTTTTTGTTGATTGCCACCACTTAATGTTCCAACGATAGAATTAATTGATGCAGTTTTAATTTTTAGTTCTTCAACGCTCCGATTACTATTTCTTTGACGCGCTTTTTTGTCAATAAAAATCCATTTCCTTAAAAAATCTAAAACTGCAATGTTTAGATTATTGTTTACACTTTCATTAAGTATAAGTCCTTGCCCTTTCCGATCTTCCGTAACGAATGCTAGTTTGTTTTTTATCGCATCCTTAGGTGATTTAATTCTAACTTGTTTTCCCTGTACATATATTTCTCCGTCATCGATTTCATCCACACCAAAAATTCCTCTAAATACTTCTGATCTTCCTGCTCCAACAAGCCCTGAAAAGCCAAGAACTTCTCCTGCATACGCCTCAAAATTTATGTTTTGATACAGTCCCAGCCTTGTTAGATCTTTAACTCTAAAAAACTCATCTCCTTTCTCGGCAATCTCTTTAGGAAATAGATTGGCTAAACTTCTGCCAACCATATCAGTAATCAATTGATCTTGATTAACTTTATTTGTTGGGTATGTTGAAATATGTTCGCCGTCACGCATCACAGTTACAGTGTCACATATCTCAAATACTTCTTCTAACTTATGAGACACAAATAGAATTGATACCCCTCTATCTTTCAACTTGAAAATTGTCTTAAATAATTGTTTGATTTCATTACCACTCAAACTTGAAGTTGGTTCGTCCATTATTAATAATTTGCTATCATTAAGAATTGACTTTCCAATTTCTATCATCTGTTGCAAACCAATTCCTACATTACCACAAATTTCTTCTGGATTAATATCCTGGCCCAATGATTCCATAATTTGTTTTGTTTTTTTGTGCATTTCCTTATAATCAAGTAACTTATTTTTCTTTTGTAAATAACATCCAAGAAATATATTGTCAGTTATATTTAATTCCTTAATAATGTTAAGTTCTTGATACACGCAACCAATTCCAACATTAATTGCATCAACAGGATTTAAGAATGAAATTTTTTGATTCTCAAAATAAATATCACCCTTATCCGACTGATGCACGCCCGTAAGTATCTTGATGATAGTCGATTTCCCTGCTCCATTTTCACCAATCAAGCCATGTATCTCGCCCTTTTTTATTTTAAGTGACATCTCTTTAAGCGCAATAACACCAGGAAAATATTTCGTCACATTTTTTAATTCGATAATGTGCTCATTATTAACATGTTTATTAGTGTTCATTCTTATCACCCACTCTGATACAGTCTGTGGGATGAATTCCCACAGACTGTTTTGTTTTCTACACTTTTGGGTTAATTAAGCAGCGCTTTCAAATCATCCAAAAATTGGGCAGCATTTTCTTGTGTCAATAAAGTCGCTCCAGTATCAATTCTTAAATCAATCGTTCCACCATTAATAACATCTACTGCAGCGTGTACACCCATATATCCCATTTGATATGGATTTTGGGCAACTGTTCCAGCAACTTTTCCTTCAATTACCATTTCCACAACAGGCTCAGTTCCATCAAAACCCATCACCATAATTTCATTTCTACCAACTTGTTCAATTGCCCTCTGAGCTCCTTGTGCCATTGAGTCCGCAGTAGTGAGTACTGCATCGATGTTATCATATTTTTGAAGGAAGTCTTCCATTACTGCCATACCTTTTTCGAGTGTACTATCAGCTGGTTGTATCTCTAAAATATTCACACCTCCAGCTTCCAAAGCATTCACAATACCGTTTGTTCTATCGTCGTGAGTGCCGTCACCCAATCTGCCGCGAAGTACTACCACATTTCCTCCACTCCCCAATTGTGCCGCTACCCACTCTGCACCGAGAAATGCTGCTGCTTCATTGCCTGTACCCATAAAAGTTGTTTTGGCATCATAAGGAGCGTCAGTGTCAATAAACAGCACCGGAATTCCTCTTGCAGTAGCTTCTTCAGCTGAGTTAATGATAGCATCTGGCTGACTTGGTGCAACGCACAATGCACTTATTCCACTCGTAATCAAGTTGTCCACCATGTCAATTTGTCCCATTACATCACTTTCAGAATTTGGAGCAATAAAGTTTAAACCAACACCTAGTTCAGCTGCTGCATCTTCGGCACCCTTTTTAACAATTTTCCAATATTCATCTGCTAGTGATTTAACTACAAATCCTATCATTATGTCATCTGATGCATCTCCTTCAGCTGGCTGTGCAGGTTCTGTAGGTTCTGCAGGTTCTGCGGGAGCTGGTGTACCTCCTCCACATGCAGCTAATGATAATACAAGAATGAGGCTCATTAGAATTACTAACAATCTTTTCATAATTACTCCCCTTTCAATGATTAACGAACTCCGGATACATATTCAGTCATTATTTTCTTCATATGTATCGCACCACGAACCTATTAACTGTGTGCAGTTTCACCACCTTTCAGTAATTGGTTTGTCGTACTAATCTGATGCATTGAGTCTAATGTGATAATCCTAACATTTTAAACTGCATAATCGCTTCAACAGCCTTTTTATATGATGTCGCTGGCTCAAGTTCAAATGCCACACATCCTTCATAGCTATTGTTTATTACTTTAAATATATTCTTATAGTTAATTTCTCCAGTTCCTGGCTCATTTCTACCAGGGTGATCTGCAATATGAATGTGTTTAATTACGTCTATGTTGCGTTCAAATGTATTAATTAGGTCGCCATTATCAATTTGCATATGATAGAAATCATATAAAACATTAATACGTGGGGAGCCAACAAGGCGAACAAGTTCGGCAGCCTCATCAATATTTTTCAAGAGATTCCCTCTATGATCTTTCATAGTGTTTAATGGTTCAAGGACACAGTTAACCTGAAATTTTTCTGCTACTGGAGCTAATTTGAGAAGAGTCCGCAGCATATTCATGTATAATCGATTCGAAGTATAGCCGGGATAAGAATCTAGAACTACTCCTCTATCCCCGAGAGCGTTGGAATGAATAACAATAGTGTCACATCCAATGATTCGAGCAGCCTCCATTGATCTCTCTGCGTATTTAATGTATTCTTTCATATGGCTATCATCACAAAGTGACCACTGATCAGCATCGCCAGAGATCGAGGTTACTCGAAGTCCCAAATCATGACATATTTGATTAACTTTCTTTAAATCCTTACCTTCCCATCCCCAAAACTCGATATGATTGAATCCTGATTCCTTAGCGATTCTGAAACGTTCATAAAACTCAATAGGCGGGGATAACATTTCGATACAAGCAGAAAAAATAAGCATATACTACCTCCCCTGTGTCATTTATTTAATTAAGCATGGTAAGAAAAGATGTGTATTTATGGTAAACTGATTTCGTCATCTCTAAAACAGTTCTTGGATCTGGTAATGGCAATACTTCAGCACAAATATAGCCATCATAGTTCATCTCTATCAATGCATCAAAGACAGGTTTGAAGCTGATCATTCCCAAGCCTGCCGCTTTACGATTATTGTCAGACAAATGGATATATCCTAATACATCTGCATTTTCGTGTAATGCCGAATATAATGATATGTCTTCTTCAATGTTCATGTGATAAGTATCTGCAAGTAGCTTTAATAGTGGGCACTTTAAGCTGCGGATAATTTCAGATGTTTCTTTTAATGATTTGCCCGAAGCAATTTCGTATCGATTCACCGCTTCATACAATATGGTTGTGTTTTTAAGTGATGCCTCTTCCAGGATCTCCTCAAAACAGGACCGGGTGCGCTCTTGTATCAAGTTCTTGTCAGTCGTTTGAGCTGCCGCTACATTGCCGCGGATACCTCCGATTATGACTGGTGCATCGAAATCAACTGCAAACCCTATTAACTCTTTGATACGTTCCACTGCAAGATCTCTATTTTTTTTGTTCGGGTCCACAAACGATAGGCCGTCCCGTGTAAAATTCTGCCCAGTTGCGATAGCAGAAACTGATATGCCATACTTCGATACTAGTTCTTCAAGGATTGATACAGATAGATCGTCCGGTTTTCTGATCGATATTTCTATCCCATTAAATCCATAATCTGACAGCAGTGGAAAGGCAATCTCCAGTTCCCCAGTAAATACATATGGCGCATATTCACCCAGATCAGTAAACGGACAGTATGCTGCTGCTAATTTCATTATTAACCTCCCCTGCTTTTTTTATTTTTCGTTCTATGTTATATGAAGGATCTCCAAGTTTGCCCGCCTACTCGTTCACAAACGAGCAAACCTGGAAAACAAAGGGGGTTAAGTCACTTAAATGTAACCATGACCTTAAATGCTTCTGCTTTGTCATGGCATGCTACATGAAAAGCCTTATGTAACTCTTCAAACGCAAAAGTATGACTGTTTAATGCTTCGAAGTCATATCGATCAACGATTCGAGACATAAATTTGATCGTTCTTGGCAAAAAGGTTTTTGTTCCTCCTGATCCAACGATTCGAAGTGTTTTCCAGATAGTTTGTCCCAGTTCAACTGGTACTTTTCTGCCAACAGAATGACCCACAAGCCCCACTCGGGCACTATGACCAGCCACATCGAATACAGAAGCAATGCCATTATCATTTCCGGAACACTCAACCACTACAGTTCCGCCATAACCACCAGTCAGCTTTTGAACTGCTTTACGCACATCACTATAAGTTGGGTCCACAACTTCATCAGCACCATATTTCAATGCAATGTTACGGCGAACTTCCAGCGGATCCACCATAATCACCTTCGCACCTGAAGTTTTTGCAGTCATGGCAGCAGAAAGTCCGATAGGACCTGCCCCAATAATCACAACATCGTCGGAGGCATCCACATAACCGCCATTTCCCCAGATTCCATAATAGCCTACAGAGAAATTTTCTATCCAGGCTCCCAGCTCGTAAGACCAGTCCTGTGGCATTTTATGAGTATACTGATCTTCAATGATTAAGTATTCCCCAAACCCGCCGGGCGAGTCTGGACGAAAACCCAGTTCGCGCATGTTGAGACAGGCTGAGGGCATTAGTCCACGTTTACAGTTGTCACATTTCCCACAAGCCATAACGCAATCTCCTGTAACTTTATCCCCTGGTTTAAAATCCTTTACTGCTGTTCCAATTTCGACAACCTGACCGGACCATTCGTGCCCGGGTGTATAAGGGCCTAGGTCATATCGCCCTTCATTGGATTTGCCCTCAATGCATTCAACATCAGATCCGCATACTCCACATGCGCCCAGCTTCACCAATAATTGATCAGTATTTAATGGAGGCAGTTCAACTTCTTCTATACGGAGATCCTCGGGGCCATACAAGAATGATATTTTTGCTTTCATGCCTTCACTCCTTTTTATTACGTATTAATTGAAAAATTAATATTGCCAGACTCAGTTGCTTTATACAAATCATTGCATCGAGTGACAGCACCTAATACGTAAGTGTGTAAATATGTCTCCCGCCCTTTGTTGGACCTTTTATGACAGCTTCAATATCTTCCGGGTTGCGTTGGGTCACTTTTTCTGTTGGTGGCAATACACCTGGTGGATACGTTGTCAGGATATCAGTGACCAATTTTTCCATATAATTTAAAATTCTTTCCACTCCTTCACGCGCTTTTTCAGCGTCTGCTTTGGTTGCGTTTCCAATAACCCCTTCTGGTGTGCAGATACACTCCATGCCGACAGAGCCAAACGCATTGTACCATTTGATCGGCCCATCGCCAGTTTCAGCTGAATTGTTTATGTGTCCGCTTGGAAGCATGGGTGCCGGTTGTGTTACCACTGCATATTCCTGTTGGCACAATTCCGGAAAAAGCGCCAGTGAATAAGACTGTTCGCATTCATCTGCATGGATAAAAGGAGTGTCGTACGGCCCGCCTTTATCTTTCGTGTTTAGGAGTTCTTTGGCTGCATTCCAGAAATGCAGATATAATATAATGCCCGGCACTTGGAACTTCTTGCCAAATTTGTGAATCGCCAGTGGAATTACATAATCCTGCCCATGCCCATTGACAACAATCATCTTTCTGAATCCTGTGTTCCAAAATCCGGCAAAAACGTAACAGAGATAATCTGCCAGGGTTTCTTCCGGAATCATTATGGTTCCCGGCATTCCCAAGTGATGGTAAGGATGCGATCCGTACCAAATGGGTTGGGCAACTGTGCACCCAGTCGCCAGCGCTACTTGTTCACAAAGCCGTGTATCAAGATAGGTGTCTTCTCCATAAGGTGCACTTGGACCATGATTTTCTGTTGAACCTACCGGGATTAATATCACATCATTCTTCTTTAGCCGTTCCTCAACTTCACGATTGGTCATATTTTGAAAGTAAACACCTGTGTTTTTTTCCATGTGACCGCCTTTTGCGGGAATTTGCCACTTTGCCATAAGATAAGTCCTCCTATCTCTTTATTTGAAGAATATCTTTAAATATCTCCGCCGTTCGTAGAATTACGAAGATTAATAGCCTACTTCATTCTTTGAGGACCACCACTTCACATTCTATGCTGATGAATAAGTGAGCCAGTCCATTGATTTCCAGCCTTTCTTTTTCATCTTTTGAAAGACAGAAAACAATCAAAAAAGCTCGTCGCAGAGGCTGTTAAGATGTGGTCAACGCCGTAGGCGTTGTCCAAGCGGTTGTGGGTTCTGTGGGTAACTCCTGCCAGGGAGTTATCCATAGAATCCACAGCTGCGGCATCTTAATGGCCCACTATCTTTGTTCGCTCATTTCAGTAGGATTGGATGCTTTCAAAAATTCATCCCAAAATCATGAACACTACCGATCTAATCCTAAAACTCACCCTATCACGTCTCGCTGGGTCTATGCCCTAACATTCCTTCGTTCTGTTTTTTAGGATAAAAGCGGAGATAGTTTAAAGCTTAAAAACTGCCTCAATGGGCTGATGGAGAGATTCTCCTTATCTCCGCTTTATCGGCTTGGTTACCTTCTTATGCAGCTTGTTTGATTTGGT
>JAWSUW010000115.1:0-12083 GCA_033549245.1 Bacillota bacterium
CCACTATGGTATAGAAAATTCCAAAGCCAGAGGTAAAAAAAGAATTTCTTTTTTCACGACGATTGCTGCGTTCAATGTTCACCTTGATGCTCAATTGGCTTTATTAAAATCGAATGGAGCATTTGATTTTCTGGCTCTTTTTAATATTGACTTGGCTGCCTAATTTAACGTTTAATCTTTTGGCTAAGTCTACTTCCGCATAGGCTTGTTTACGATGCCTACTTTTAGGGAACATTCTTATTACTTCATTTTACGGACTATTCTTTTGATTTCTATACTCATGTTGGTGGTTTTTAGCATTTAGTTTTCGAGGTTACTCTGGTTTAGTACTAGCCGACTCATTCAACTCATTCATCAAATATCTTTTGACCTTCAACTTCAGTCATTAATGATTCCAATGCGCGCATAATGATCTTTCGTCTGATCGCCTTCTCATCCTTTAATTCAACCTTTGGATTGCCCAATGGATGTGGTATCGCGTAGCCTGGAACGATTCTGCTTGCTCCTACTGTTTGTGATATGGGAACTATGGTGCATACATGTGCAGTTGGAATTCCCTGCTCTTCAATTGCTTTTACCATCGTTGCGCCGCAACGAGTACACGTGCCTCACGTTGATGTTAGGATAACCCCGTCAACATTGGCCTCTTTTAATTCCTTTCCAATCGCTTCACCATAACTGCTGGCACTTCTGACCGCTGTTGTATTCCCTACCGTCACATAATAGTATGAATGAAGTTTCTTAATGACACCTTCGAATTCTAATTCTCTCATAACATCAAGTGGTAATATCCTATTGGGATCTTCGTTTGCATATACATTATCGTAGCCGCCATGCACGCTTTCATACTTATCACCTGTTAAAGATGCACCATCTCCCAGTAAATAAGATTTATATTTAGATGCATTATGGGATTCGATATGATCGGGATTCCCCAAAGGAACAATTCCTCCAGAGGTAACCAGTGCAATAACCGAATCCTTCAGCACTTTCAACGGAGGTGCCGGATCAACTCGGTTGTATATTGGCATCGGTAGTTCTGTCTCAAAATATTTATTTTCGAGTTTAGCCACTAGCATTTCAACCGCTCTTTTGGCCCCTGTTTTTTCGGCAAAGACATTAATCCGATACCCCTGAGGTATATAACCATCCTCCTCAGGAAATCCAATTTCTTTATTCGAAGCTAACTTTAATGCGAAATTTCCAAGTTTTTTAACAACGTTTTTCATTTCTCCGGCTGATTCCCCTGTTGGCAGAATGTAAATGTCTCTTTTATATAAGTCTACAGCAGGATTTTCTGGAAACATCGCTGTGACTACCGGGATGCCAAGCTTTTCTTTCGTGGCCTGACATAGAGCACCGCATGCGGTTCCATAACGGCCAGCTCCGAAAGCCGGCCCTGCAATGAGTAGGTCAAAGTCATATGACTCAATCAGGCGCATGATTTCATTCGTTGCTTTCTCTATATTCTCGGCGAAATAATTGTCTCCACAAATAATCGTAGCAACAATCTCAGCCTCATCTCCAAGAGCCTTTTTTAATGCCAATCCAGGCCCTATTGGCCCCTCTTTTATGGCCGGCTGCATATCCGCTTTATCTTCACCTCCAATTTGGCCGAAAAATTGATTCAAATAATGAATTATTTTGATTTTATGATCGATCATATTTCCACCTCCTCATTAAGACCGTCTATCGCATCTTTGTAGTTAACCTTCCAAAACCTACTTCGTTACAGGAACTTGTCAAAGCGGCGATTTCCACTTCTATGCTTCCATCTTTTTTTAATGAACCTTCAAAACCGCCTGTGATTATTTCTACAACTTCCGGATATCCCAAAACCTTATCCATTGGCGGCAGCTTAAGTAACATATTGCCATTGCCGTTTGTGACAACTGCATCTGCTTCTGGGGTTATATCTGCCAATCCCTGTGATCCACCGTCTCTTCCTGCATATTCGTCGGTAACTAATACAGTTTTAATACCCGAAGCCTCCAGCTTGCGGCAATTCATCATCAAATCCGTTTCGGGGTTTCCTCCACCATCTTCGCTGATGATCGCACCATCAATGCCCAGGCTTTTACAGATTTTGGCAACATAAGAGGATGACCTGTCTTTGCATTTCAACATTGCATTTTCGTTAGTAATGATGGCTCCCATAAAACATATTGTCTTGCCGTGTAGATTACTTAATTCTTCAATAATCGGATTATTTTGGTAAAGAAAAGTTACATTCTTATGGCATGGTCCTGCACAATTACCACTGACAACCGCTCCATCCATCAATTCTGCCGGATTGATCAGTGTAGGAAGGATTCCTTTAGCATCCAAACCGTAAATATAGGTGTCATGCAACAAACCCTGACTTAATACCATTGGAATATAGACGACTTTTGGCAGATGCATATTTCTCATAACTTTTTCAATGAGTGAGGAGTTATCATACGTTTCAACCTCATCCGGTTTGATATTTCTGCCAGCCTCTCCAATATAAGCTGCGGCTTTTAAGCCGGTAACTCTCACTGCTTCTTCGTGCGCATGCTTATCCAGATAATCCACAGGTTCAATCAGCAAGACTATATTCAGTGTTTTTGAAAAATGCACATAATCCGCCGCCGGACCGCTCATGTCGATAAGCCCTTCCTGAAAATTAACGATCTTGCCGCTGCTAATCACAGCAACACCTTCAAGAACATTCGTCTGTCCTTCCCCTACACTCTCAACACTACTTTCAAAACCAGGAAAAACACCACCATTACCATTCACTTTTACTCGAGGTTCTATTATATCTTTTATCGGTATTATTCTTATACTTTCCCCTGGCTTTGCAATCTCTACTTTAACATTTTTTATTGCTTCATTTTCTCTTAGTTTTTTCTCCATTTCTTCCTTATTGATATATAACTTGCTGTTGATGATCTCCGTCTTAACTCCGAACTGAATATCCTTTATTTTTATGCGGCCTAATTTAAAGTCCATTGCAAACTCCTTCCACTGAAGTTACCCATAATCCTATCAAGACTTAATCTAAATAGTTCAGAACGTTCTCTTTGTCAATTTCCTGTAAGTCTCGCAAACAATTATGTGGCCATTTTTCAGGTAATTGCCTAGAGCAGGCAAGATTAGCAGCCCATTCAATACTCTGATTAAGATAGAATGTGGTGTTATATTCCCTGATTTTTTTATGTTCAAATAATAATGTTTTATACGGAGTCTGATTCATTTGCCAGTTGGCATGAAGTGGATGATTCAGCAAAGTATATCCTTCATAAGAAAACTCCAGGCTTTCTTTTAAAAGATCAAGCATCGATATCTTTTTATAAATTACCTTGATATTCGTACCAGACACGTCCTTCATAAGTGGGTTATTTGAAATAATAACCATTTATCACCTTTCTTTGGGGGCTGTAAGGAATTTTTGTTATGCATTTAATAAAAATTAATTCATAGTATTTATATGCTTTTATATCAGAATTCATCGATGTATGATTTATAAAATGTATTCTTAGACTTAAAGTCAATTGAGTTCCGCCAGTTTTTTCTGCCATTCTTTCCTCATACATCCGCCCATCTTTGTCGATGCTAATCCACCGATCGTCGATCCTTTTAACTCCTGAGGTAAATATTCCTGTACATTGCGCAATGCATCTATTACCTCATCAGGAGGAATATAGCTTTGAATGCCTGCCAATGCCATATCCGCACCCATTAAGGCTGCTGAAACCCCTATGGCATTTCGTTTAATGCATGGTACTTCTACTGGTCCCGCTGGTGGATCACAAATTAGACCAAGAAGATTCTTTAAGGTAAGGGCAGCAGCATGAGCGCACTGTTCTGCATCTCCTCCACCTAAATGCGTTGCTGCACCAGCGGACATTGCGGCAGCCACACCGACTTCCCCCTGACAACCTCCAACTGCCCCTGACAACGAGGCTTTATTTGCAATACAAATTCCAATTGCTCCCGCGACAAGCAATGCATCTACCAGATCTTCATCATTTTTGTGATATTTTTCTTTTATGCTGAATAGTACTCCTGGTAAAACACCTGCAGATCCGGCAGTAGGTAATGCCACAATTTTTCCCATGGATCCATTAACTTCCATTACTGCCAGCGCTTTTGCAATCGCTGTAGCAAATATGCCACCGGTTATCGTTTTTCCTTCCTGATAAGCCTTCAGCATTTTTAAGCCATCATTTCCCGCACAAAATCCACCGAGCAGTTCTGCATTACCGGTTAGCCCTTCCTCAATTGCCAATTGCATGACCTTCAGATTGCTATCTAACGCCAGCCTGATTTCCTGTTCCGTTCTGCCACTTCTATCAATTTCATAGTTGAGACTCACTGAAGGCAAGCCATATTTGTTTATTCGCGCCAATCCAATCATCTCATCAAGTGTTGAAAATAAAGGTGTTTCTTCATTTGTTTGCCTAAAGTCATATAATGGAGAAATCACTTGAATTGAACTGAGTGATTTTATTCCTTTTAATCGATTTAAAGTAAGGTCATCAACAGGCTTCCTTACAGTCCAGCATTGCATATATCTGTCACCTGATCGACCTGCGAAGTAATCAATCACTTCGAAATCACTTAGTTGATTAATCGTTAACTCCGAAATATCAGTTGCTGATCTTTCTATCACAACATATGAATTGCCATCAAATTTTACCTGTGTACCATCAATTTCTGTAATGAGAATACTACCGCCGCCCACAGAAACCCCATTAACGTTTAATATCCCACTTTTTGTTTTCACTTTTATGCGCATTGTATTCTGATGTACATCTTCATCAATTTGTTCAATATAAAGATTGATTCCTTTTTTATTTGCTTCATGTAATGCCTGAACTCCTTGCGGATCATCTTCTCGATAGCCCAGCAAACCTGCAACCAGTGCAGCATGAGTCCTGTGTCCGCTATAGGTCTGAATAAGAACTGGATGAAAATACAAAGTGATTTCCTCTATCTCACTTTTTACCATTTGATGTACTAGGAAACCAATCCTTGCTGCACCAGCCGTATGAGAACTGGATGGCCCCATCATGACTGGTCCAATGAGATCAAAAATACTCAGAGACACTATTACACACCTCTCTCAAGCCTGTTCTGGTGTGAATATTTTGTTCGCAATGTGCATCTCTGAGCCAACAAATTTTCACACCAGACACCTAGGCTTATGATTTATCAGTTTGAGTCTAACACCTATTGCATAAACTGATTATAGATTTCTGTGCCAAATTCAGTTTCCAATTGCGGCCAAACTTCTCTTCTTACTTTTTCTGCCATATAAACCAATTCTTCATCTGTGAATTCATAAACAATAGCTCCATTTTCAGCGAGCAAATCTTCAAAGACTTGCGTTTCCGCTTCCGCCACATCCCATCGGTTAGCTTGAAGCTTATCAGCTGCATCCGTTACAATCGATTTTTCATCATCCGAAAGGTCATTCCATACATCCATGCTCATTTGCACAAACCATATTTCAAAGTGATTGTTCACAGGCATGTAGTGAGTGATTAAATCTCTGAAGTTTGTATAATAACCCTCCGCTCCCGCTCCAATAGCACCTTCCACTATGCCGGTCTGAAGTGCAGTAAATAATTCAGCAAAGGCGATCGGAGTAGCAATAAATCCTAGTGCCTCAGCCGTTAACTCAAAAGCTTTTATTCCTGGAACACGTATCTTTAATCCTTTAGATACATCAGGATTAGCTGGTTCGTTTGGTTCAGCCGTCAATGCAATGCCACCAAAATACACTGGATAATTTCCTAGTATTTTGATATTTTCAGAAGCAAACAATTCTTCTATAACAGCCATCATTTCTCCGCCAGGTGCATATATTTCCCTTGCTTCATCCCATGTAGCTGCGAGCATTGGCGCTGATGCAATTCCCAAATCTCGGCTGACTCTCGTACTTGCTGGAGCAAGCTGCATTTCAACATCACCAATGCCAATTCTTTCCTGAACAACACTGTAGTCACCCAACTGACTGTTAGGGTACTTTTCTATTTTAATCATTCCATCCGAGTTTTCGCTGATATTCGCAATAAACGCTTCAACAGCTTCATCTGCTGTGGATCCTTCAGGTCTGATTGTGCCCAACATCCAGGTTCTTTCCTGAATATCTCTGACACTGTCACCGTTTACCTCGCCATTTTCTGATGGCTCAGGAGTTGGTGCTGGGGCAGGGCTTCCGCACCCAGCCAGACTCAATGCAAATACCGCTAAAATGAGTATACTGGCTACTACTTTTAAATTCTTTTTCATGATTTTCCCCCTCTTCTTTTCTCAAAAGAATACCGCATCTCAAAAGAAAACCGCACTTCCTCTTTCATCACCTCCTCTCAATCATGATTAATCATCTTCAATTGCTTATTGCATCTTGATGTACCCTTCCCATACTGGTTAATCTTACGAGTCCCATCAGCGTTGGTAAATACATAGCTATTAGCGGCCAGAAAAAAGAATACAGCACTACCTCTTTTATCATCTCCTCTCAATCATGATTAATCATCATCTAATGCTTATTGTATTTTGATTTTAAATCCCCATATAAGTATTATCTTACAAATCCAAAAAGTGTTGGCAAATACATAGCTATCGGCGGCCAGAAGGTTGTTAGAAAAACAACAGGTACATAACCAAATAATAAAAATACCATTGTAGGGCCTAAAATTTCGCTGAATTCACACTTTCCGATACGCATACCCAAATAAAGGATACTGGCATAAGGCGGTGTAACTCCTCCCATTGCTAGATTTACCCCCATAATTGCAGCAAAGTGAATAGGGCTGATTCCTAATTGAATGACAAGCGGCAATAATAATGGTGCAACCAGGATCATTCCAGTCACGTCATTGACAATCATGCCTACTAAGAAAAGGAAAAGATTAATAATGATGAGGAGTATTATTCTGTTTGTTGTCACTGCGAAAAGAATTTCTATGATCGCCTGAGGAACTCGCAACAACACATATGTTTGGCTCAACATCAACGTAAATGTGATCATGGTCATAATAGCACCAATCGAAATAGATGATTCTGTAACTGCGTTTAAAAAAGTTGTCTTGTTTAATTCTTTATAGATAAAGAAACCAATTGGGACAGCAACGACAGCAGCCACAGCAGCAGCTTCCGTGGGAGTGAAAACACCGCCATATATACCACCCAGAATAATTACCGGCAGTGACAATGCCGGAATAGCTCTAATGATTTTTTTAGCTTTGCTTTCTTTTTTAGTTTTTTCTTCAGCAGCTATTCTCTTTTTTTCATCAATAATCTTCTGAACATCCGGGAATTTTCGAACCCATATCATATTGATCACTGAAAATAAAATTACAATCGTCAAACCTGGTCCAACTGTCGAGAGGAAGGCAGCCAAAATCGAGGTATCTGTCACCCATCCATAGAAAATCATTATAACGCTTGGAGGAATCAATAACCCAAGTATTGACGATACGGTAACGAGAGCAGTCGCATACCCTCTTGGATAACCCTCTTCAACCATCCGGGGTATCAGGATCGGGCCTGTAGCAGCGACACCTGTAAAACCGCTGCCGGAAATTGCGCCGATAAGAGCACATGTAGTGACAGCGACAATACCAATTCCGCCTTTTATTCTACCAATAAAAATATCTGTGAAATTTAGCAATTGTTTCGCAACACCACTAAAAGCTATGATGGTACCAGCAAGAATGAAAAGCGGGCTTGCAACCAGGATAGGACTAATCATTTGGTTAAAGCCCCATAGCATCATGCTTCTCATTGATGCTCCACCAAATATCGCCATAAAAGCTAGAGCGCCACCAAAGCAAAATGGTAGTGGCACACTCATCATCAATAAAAAAACCAGAAAAATTACATTGTAAAGAACAAGTGTCAGCATCATATTACCTCCGTATGCTTATTCATCATACTGTATAGATTTCGGACCATATCTATCAGCTCTATTGCCGTATAGAGAGATATCAGGATTAATCCAATGAACAGAGCGCTTTCAGCAAAAAACATAGGAAGCCTGACCAGATCACTTAATTTCCAAACTCTTAAAGAATATGCGAAAAACCAGTATGACCAATAGGTAAGCCACAAACTTATGACTAATGAAATAATGCTGCGAACGACATTGAAAAGAGCCATCGTTTTCTCTTTTTTAATGTAGAGAGTTAGTATGCCACAATAAATATGCGTTCTTGTTCTAGATGCCTCAGCACCGCCTAAAAAATAAAGCCAGATTATTGGGAAAATCATTATTTCTTCGATACCCATCAGAGGTATCTGAAAGACATAGCGAAGTAATACCTGGGCAAAAACTAGCGCAGGTAACATAATGGTAAGAAACACTGTGGTTGTCTGTAAAAATTTTCTTAAAACCAGCAGAAACATATTACCGATATCAATCACTCGTGCCAAATTGAACCCCTCCCACATTGAATATCTGACTATTCATCAATATAATAATCTTTGATATTATGATGATCATCTTGATTGTGGTGACTTAACCCCTGTTGTTAAATATTCAATAATACCTTCAGCATTCATTCCATCCAGTCCAAGCTTTTCAAGAGTTCTGCCAGCACTGAAAAAATCCCGATCGAGCAAATACCCCCCTAGTTTAGCAATTGTCTCCATCCTGTCAGTATTAACGCCTACGACTTTAGCAAGAGAAATCATGGGTACCAGCCCCATCGGAATGTCTTCCAATAAATAACGAGTTTCCATCTTTTTTTGACCTGCTATTTCACGGTATGCGTCTGTGTTTAGTATTGCTTCGGCAAGTGTTTTACCTTCTGAATTGTATAACGTTTTATACATTTGTAAAACCGGATCAAGTTTCACTCCAAATGCCTTTCCTATGTTAACCCGTTCCTGATCCAGTTCTTGTGTGAAGCGGCCGATCGAAGGTGTGATGCCGTCCCAGTAATATTTCCAATCATGTTTTGACTCTATCATGGAAGTATTTAAAACGGTTGGAGTAGGATGCATTACTGCATTTAAATTATTTAAGCTGGTTTCAAGAACATTATTACCCGCAATAAACTGAGGGAAAGCCGAGTTTAATTTTGATACCGCTTCTTTCGTGCGATTTGCAGGGATCGCTGCAACCATAACATTATTTTTTATCCCTTTTATAGATGCGTGACCGGGTTTATCAGATCTACATGCGTAGACCAGAGATATCGCTTCGCACACTGTAACATCAACCTGAATGTTTTCTTCATCAAATATTTTTCTAAACTCCAAAGCACCTAGAGTTGATCCTGGATGTATGAAGACAAGTTGTCCATCTTCTAGATGGGGAGATAATTCTTTTGCGATTGCCGCGTGTGCCAGAGAAGGTGCGATTACCATAACAATATCCGCACCATGGACAGCATCCCGAATGTTCCCAGTGGCTAAATCTACCGGGCCAAATCCTTCTACGCTTCCATTTACATAAATACCACCTGCTTCTTGTATGGCTTTAACCGTTTCAGGAATTATATCGTAAATCCTTACAGTAAAACCTAAGATTCCAAGATGACCCGCTGCAGACTGTCCGCCATTTCCACCACCTATTACAGCCCATACGAGTTTCTCATTATTTGCACTACTCATCTGAAAACCTCCTTCAATTAGATTGGTTGCACTCAATTTCTTGAATGATTGGAATCCTCATAATTATTTATATATTCTATATTGTTATTTTATCACATATATTGACTTAAGCAAATAATGTGCCATTTTCAAAACCGTTGAATTCACTTAGTTTCCTGGTTTTTGTAAGTTATTTAATTCACATTAATCTAATATTTAGATTATTCTCTCGAAAGTTGGATTCTTTCATAACACAAAGAACTTTCTAATTTTTAGATATATTCTAATTTTTAGAAAGATCTTTGAGTGTTGTTGTTATATTCTGTATCAAATTTTATATTTTTTAATTTTATTATACAAAGAAGCTAATGAGATCCCTAACTTTTGTGCGATTTCTTTTTTCGCTAAGTAACTGCTCCCATGATTATTAAGCGCCTTCACTATCATTTCTTTTTCCATATTCGCCAAAGATTCAATTTGACAACTTTGCACAATATCATTTAGGCTATTTTTAATGCAATCTAAATCGTTAGGTAAAATCTCCATGCCCTTATTGCATAAAACTGCCCTTTCCAATATATTCTCAAGTTCGCGAACATTGCCAGGCCAAGAGTAATTATGCAAAACTTCCATCGCCTCATCGTTAATGGATACTCTTTCTTTTCCTAGTCTTCTACATATTTTTGTTAGAAAATAGTTGGCTAATGCATCAATATCTGCTTTCCTTTCCCTTAATGGAGGAATATTAATATCCAGTACGTTTAATCGATAATATAAATCACTACGAAATGCTCCAGCTTGCATCATATTATCAAGATCCCTGTTCGTAGCAGCAATAATCCTAACATCCAGAGGAATTTTTTTCTCTCCACCAACTCGCTGTATCTCTTTTTCCTGAATGGCACGCAATATTTTAGCCTGAAGATTGAAGTTCATATCCCCGATTTCATCCAGAAAAAGTGTCCCGCCGTTTGCTAATTCAAAAACTCCCAGCTGTCTTTTATATGCCCCTGTAAATGAACCTTTCTCATGACCGAAAAAAGTGCTTTCAAGAAGTGTGCTGGAAATAGCAGAACAATTAACAGTGATAAATGGTTTATTGTCTCTAGTAGACATATTGTGAATGGCGTTTGCAATTATTTCTTTTCCAGTTCCTGTTTCACCTAAAATCAACACGCCTGAATCGTTTCGAGAAGCAATTTTTGCCAATTCAATCACTTTTTTCATGGATTCACTCTCTGAGACAATATCCTCAAATGAAAACTTCACCTTACTGAGAAAACTAATTCTCTCAGATAAACTTTTGACCATTTTTTCACTTTGTTCAAGTTTATCAGATAGTGTTTTAACATCTTTTATATCTCTTGTTGTAGCAACTGCACCAATAAATTGATTGTTAATATACAAAGGCGTGGCATTTGAAAGTAATTCTGTAGTAGTTCCTTTCGGAGAATTTTTTAAATTAACAACCGATTTTTTTGTTCTCAGAACTTCAACCAAAGAGCCGTCCGGAGAAACATCCATAATTTTTTTTCCAATACGATCAGAGGGGTCAACTCCGAGAATTTTTAAAAAAGCAGGATTTACATAAACAATTATTCCTTTGTCATCAATTATCTGAATACCTTCATGAATTGAGTTGAAGACTTCGATGAAAATATTGCGGCTTAATAATATTTCGAAATACTCATTATTTTGTTTTTTTGAGTTATTAATCATTGCGTTTTTATCTGTATGGTTTACTTGAATTAAATTGAAAGTATCTTTATGATACAACTCAAAATTAGTATTCAACTTATCGAAAAGGCTGGGTGTCATAGTGATCCTATCTGAATCCATTTCAATCTCTCCTTATATTCTATTGGAATATTGTATGTATGAACCCATATTACCATTTATGATTCCTAGAGTAAAATATCGTATGCATAAACAAAAACGTGAGAAAAAGGTTAAAACCCCTTATCCTACAATCATGATTTTCCTGTGATCTAGAAGTCAAGGAGCATTAATAAGAGAAATATCAACATAACCACTGTATATGAAAGAAATTGCTTCAAGGATCTGAAGAGAAGCATGTATAGAATTGTGTGTGGAATCGCTACAGGATTACTGAATCGTTGCTTGGAAAAATCCCGTCATTCCGTGCTCTTTGCGGACAGATTTGACACAATTTATCTCGGAAAGCTTTTCCTTGAACATTCTCGTTCATTCGCGTGAATCTCAGAAAAATAATGGGTATTTATGGAGTGCTGTCGAATGATTTTGCTAGAACTCTGGCAGCAAACAAAATTCACTGACCTTTTAATAACAATGTCGGCTTTTATCAGTGTCATTTTGGGGTAAAAATTTCTGGCAAAATTTATCGTAGCCTCTCGGAAACCCAAGCCAAAAGCCTGGGTCCATAGGCCCACAAACCACCCAAACAGCACAAGAAACAAGGCCTCACCAAGGAAAAAGGAAACAGCCATAAAAAAGAGCATGGCAAACAAGCCTCCAGGAGACAGCTAAAA
>JAWSUW010000116.1:0-11983 GCA_033549245.1 Bacillota bacterium
ACTACGTCACCCAATATTTCCGCATCGCGGAAAATTGTAACTACGCGATTTTTTGCTTCGCAAAAAATTAGGTACCATTTCGCACCTGTCCCCAATCGGATTTTCAATTGAAATTCACACAAATAAAGCGGGTCCTCTCGAACCCGCCAAAGTCTTAATCTTCTAAAGTTTTTCCTGCATTTCCTGCATTTCCTGCACTACCTGCTCTTCTTTCCTTTCCTAAACGCTACACCAATCAAGCTGATGAGTGAACCGAAGCCATAGAAGAGTTCAGCTGGCAATTGGCCTGTTTGAGGCAACGCATCACCAAGTGGTACCTCTTCTTCAAGAACGATTTCTTCATCTGGGACATCAAGCGGAATATCAGGGACTCCAAGCGGAACCTCTTCCTCTTCTACTGGGAGGATTAGAGTTTCTTCCTCTGGAGGTGAGTAAACGTAGATAACATCGATTGTGCCATCAATGAATAATCCGAAGGCATTACCAGGTGTTGCTACGAGTTCCAAATCATCATAAGTTCTTGCTGCAGTACCGTAGTTTGTTCCTACTGGTCCTGTGAACTCGAAGATTGGATCGAGTAAATTGTCATCAATATCGACATAGAATACTCGAACTGTTCCACGGTCTGGATCTGGATCTGGATCAGGATCTGGGTCTGGGTCAGGATCTGGGTCAGGATCAGGAGTTGTGTATCTGTTTGTGACAGTTGCTGTTTCTATTGGAACTTCACTATTGATACTTAATTGAACATTATTTCCACTCTCAATAGTATAATTTGTTGGTGGAGGAAGTTCGGTTAAGGTGTATGTGCCATAAGGTAACTCAGTAAAAATCACAGAACCTGCTCCTGATCTGGACAACTCTCTAATTGTACTTCCCTCTCCAGAAGGACCTATCAACCTAAAGGTAAATGGTGCATTTGAAGGTGGGGTATTGCCAACCAATGCTTTGACAACTGTTATCGATCCTAATGGTTCAGTGTACTTGTTTTCAAACCTAACAACAGGATTAAATCCAGATTCTATACCAATATTGGCGACTTGAGTCTCTTCGGATTCTAAAGTATAGTCATCTGGTATGCTAATTTCCTCGACGTGATAGAAACCAACAGGAACTTTATATATAACGTATGAATCTTCTCCATAAATATTAATTGGATTTTCATTATATACATATGATTCTTCTCCATCAAATCCAATAATTCTGAACTCAAATCTATCTTTAGACAATGGTTCTTCACCTGTGATGGTTTTATGAATAGTAATAGTACCATGTGTTTGAGGGCTTTCAGACCACTGAGCATACAGCACTACATTAACTGTACCAATAATCAACTCATCACCCGGTTCATAAAACATACCCTCACCACTATAATCAGTGTTCCAACCTGCAAAGTACATTCCTGGAATTTCATAACCACCCGAGTTACCCAACACGATAACTTCTGTACCGGTCGGATAGAAGGTTTCAGGAGCTGGTGCAATACCAGCAGTTGCTCCGTTGCCATCATACGAAAGACTAAAAGTAGGAATCACTTCCCAGACTCCATAAAGATTAACATCACTTGCAGGCATCTCAAATGTTGAACCTGAAATGTATGCAGTACCAAGTCCGTCAGCTTTGGTATTCCAACCTTCAAACGAATATCCTGATACAACCAGATTTCCTGAGTTGCCAAGGACAGAAGCAGTCACACCTTCGTTGTAATCATTTGAATCAATCGGAACTGATCCTGTTGCTGAGCTATTGTTTGCATGATAAATGACGTTATAAGTTGAGGGTATCATTTCCCAGACTGCATAAAGATTAACATCACTTGCAGGCATGTCAAATGTTGACCCTATAACGTGGGTGCTACCAGTTCCGTCAGCTTTGGTGTTCCAACCTTCAAACGAATAACCTTCGAGTGAAAGATTGCTTTTACCCATTACAACAACCGTTTCACCAAAGTTATAATCATAAGAATCTAGTGGTTCTGTACCTGTTGCATCTACATTGTTTTTATGATAAAACACATTGTAAGTTGGCAAATCGGTCATCCAGTAATTGATTGTACCATGGCCCTCTTTACCTTCCTTAATATTCTCGGGAATATTGAAGATTTCACCATTAATGATAAAATGATCTACCGATTCACTAATATCAACTGAAAAATCTGTCACTTTAAACATATTCCCTTGGACTTTTAATGGAATTATGGTTTTATCATTGACTGAATCATAAACTGCTTCTTCATGAGTGAATTCACCATCTAATTGGACTGCAACACTCATACCGTTCGCATCTTTTACATGTAAGTGAATGCTAGTATTTTTTACTTTTGCAAACGCTCCCATACTGCTCCCAAACACAAGCAATAACGATAATGTTATCGCCGTCAGGAATTTTAATGCTTTTCTCATAAAAAATTCTCCTTTCCTTAAACGGAAGTCTAAAGAAAGGTCGGTTGCACTATTCGCTCCATGTGATTCAAGTGCCCATTTAAGAAGCACACTTCATCGCGCCCTTTCCACAAAAGCGGGAAAGGTCGGTTGCACTATTCACTCCACGTGCCTCAAGTGCCCATTTAAAAGCCACGTATCATCGTGCCCAATTTCCTAGTCAATGATTAAAAATGTGTTACAATCATAATACCCATAATTTTTAATTTATAACAATTATGTTAACCTAAAAATCCCCCTGGCGCTCTCGCCAGAGGGATTCGATATTGTCATAATTATTTATGGTAACGACCTTTTTCTTTGTACATATTGGATTCAGCTGTAGCGAAGACATCTGAAAAAGTAGTGTGTTCACTGATTCTAATGTCATATCCCAGAGCTATGGAGAGGGGAACATAATCAAATCTATAACGATCGCATTCATGCCTGATGAGATCCATCATGTGCTCCAACTTTTGAACATTTGCTTCTTCGATAATTATGGCAAATTCATCACCACCGATTCTGAAAACATGATCGGTATGTGTACATTTTTTTAATATTGAAGCCACTTCTATCAAGTAATGATCTCCGATACCATGGCCATAATTATCATTGATGTGCTTCAGATGATTCATGTCACCTATAATCAGACCAAGGTTTGTGCTGTTGCTTTCTCGGAATTTTTCGACCGTCTCGTTGAAAAACCTCCTGTTGTAAACACCTGTGAGTGTATCATTATAGCTGAGGAATTCAAGTTGCTTTGCTTTTTCAAGTATGATGTTTTTCTTCTGGGCATTGGAAATGGCTATTGCCACATATGAGGCCAACGCTTTGATGATCTCAAAATCATTAACGGTATAATCATATGGTTTGTAGCTTTGTAATGTGATGAGTCCTATACATCCATCTTCAGCAATCAAGCGGCAATATACGATACAATGGGTTGTTTCATCATGGTTTTCGCCGATGGAAACATACTCATAATGCGGTAGGTATTTTTGATATTCATCATCAAAACTCCTGATAAATAAGTCTTGCTCTTCAAGAACACAATAGGAAGCTAATGACATCCTATCATGGATATCAATTTCAAGAAGGGGCATCGGCTCCCCTTTTTCTTCAAAATATTTATATAGGATTTTTTCATCTTCTGCACTATAAAGTGCCAAACCAAACACGTCCACTGTCATGAGTGCATAAATGGATTTTCTTAGAATCTCAAATATTTCATCCATATCTGTGGAGGATGTAAGCTTTTGTCCTATTTGACCGATCAGAGCAAGATTCTTGAGTGTCTTTTCAAGTTCAGTTGTCTTATTTTTCAGTTCAACATTTCTCAGTTTATCGATTTCCTCTTCATTTCGCTTGGATTCTTCATCAAACCTGGCTTGAATCCTCTTGATTTCGTCGCTTTCCTTCTCAGTGGATAATTGATGACTGAGGGTGTCATAAGCTTTGAAGTGCTCAAAAGCATTTTCATAATTACCCTTTTTCTCATATAGACGTGCCAACTGATCATGACACTCCTTTAAGGAAGGCAAATCATTTGATTGAAAAGCGAGCTCGAGCGATTTCAATAATTGCTCTTCCGATTTCGAAATTAAATTCATATTAGACATTGGCTCTCCCCCATTCCTTAATAAATCCATTATAACATCCCTAAAGAAAAAATCGTCTAAAATCTTAAGATTTTGACGATCTACTTATATTTTTTTAATCACATAAATGAAATTTTTTGACTCTCCCTGATCGACCGACTCTTCCTTTGAAAAGGCTGAAATGGACATCTTTTTCTTTTTCTTGGGAAAAGCCTCAAGCAAGTAGACCAAATCATCTTTTAATGATTTGATCTGATAGATTTGGACGTCCTTATTTTCAATCACCTTTTCTTCAATATTGTAATTGGAACTAAGATATTTCCCGAACGTGCTGACACAAAGGTCCATTTCCACACTTTTTTCGAAAACTTTACTTTTAAGATTCATAAAACGCACTCCATTTTGTTGTTTATTGCTCATATACTTGATATAATGTAATAGTTGAAATATAAAGAATGGTGAGTGAAGATGAATAAAGGCAATCCATCCACGGAGATTTTGAAAAACAGGCTATTACAAAGCGAAAATATAGAGGACTTTATAGAAACACACCATAAGAACCTCAGTGCCAACACGTTTAAAGATTATATCTATGCCCTGATTGAACATAAAGGGCTAAAGATTTCTGAAGCGCTAAACATGGCACAAATGAGTGAATCTTATGGTTATCAACTGTTCAACGGAAAAAGACAACCCTCCAGGGATAAAGTCATTCAACTTGCTCTCGGATTAGGTCTTTCCTTATCTGAGACAAATCGTTTGCTTAAGCTTTCAGGTAAATCCGAACTCTATGTTAAAGAACAGCGCGACGCGGTGTTCATGTTTGCACTCAATAAGAAATGGTCATTATTTGATGTTGAAGAGCTTCTACTGGATCGTAACTTGGAATGTCTCATAAAAAAATAAATCGAGCAATTTTCATATCACTTTATGAAAGTTGCTTTTTTCTTTGTACATACGAGATTCGGCACATGCAAAGACCGAACCGAAACTGTCGCAACTCTCGTCATTGAATGCATACCCAAGTGCAATGGATAATGATTCATCATGGACTTGCATCATAGTGCAGTCCCTTTGAATCTTATAGATTATTTTCGCCACATTTACTTCTGAAGCGTTTGGAATCACAATACAAAACTCATCTCCACCGAGTCTGAATACTTTATTGTTTTCAGAATTCTTTTTGATGATTTTTGCAATTGCTTTTAAATACGCATCTCCAACCATGTGCCCATGAAGATCGTTGATTTTCTTAAGTCTGTTGACGTCACCGACAATGATCGCAATATTTTCCTTGTCATAATTATCATTTTTCTCAAACAATTCGTCATATGCGCGTCTGTTGAAAAGTCCTGTCAATGTATCACGATAGCTCAAGTGTCTAAGCACTTCCACCCGATCTGAGAGCGATTTGATGAGTTCTGCATTTTTTAGGGCGATTTGCATGAAAATGCCGAGTTCGGATACTACATCGTATTCTTCATCGTAATGTTTGTGATTGACATATGGCGATATTGCCTCATTGTATATTGTGTATATTTCATCTATGCTCGTTGCCCTTGTGAGTAGTTGCCCATGATGGATCACGTAGATGACCCTGTCCATATTGTTTTCCATACAGTTTACCCCTTCTTTATGGATTCTATGCCTTCATTATAACGCACCAATATTCAAATTCCCTGTGCAAACTGCATTATTTTGTTTGATTCCCAAAACAAAAACCACCTGATCAAGTTTATGACCAGGTGGTTGATTTTTTTATTTAATTTTTATGGTATGACCTTTTCTCTTCATACATTTTCGTTTCAGCACTTGCAAATACTGAATTTAAGTCCTGTTCCATTCCGTACATCATTTCATATCCCAGTGATATAGTAAGAGGAATATCTACCAGATCCACATTCAAACATGCGTTTTGAATCTTTCCTGATAATTCTTCCATTAAAGATTTTGTCGCTCCTGTGACCAAAATGGCAAATTCATCTCCACCGAGTCTGAAGATGAAATTCTGATGTGCAACAGACTTGAGTATGTTTGAAATCTCGATGAGATACTGATCACCCATCAAGTGACCATGAAAATCATTGATTTTCTTTAGGTTGTTCATATCTCCAACAATAAGTCCAAGAGGCATATGTTCCTCTTTAGAGTACTTATTCATACAGTAGTTGAAATATCTTCTGTTGTAAACGCCTGTCAATGGATCATTGTAACTGAGGTATTCAAGTTCTCTTGCTTTTTCACTGATCAAATTTTTCTTCTGAGCGTTGGCGATTGCAATTGCGACATAAGACGCCAATGCTTTGATGACTTCAAAATCGCTTTCGGTGTACTCATTCACGTTATAACTCTGAAGCGTTATAAGGCCTAGTACACCATTTTCGCCGACCAATCTGCAATAGATAATACATTTGGCGTGTTCTTGATCCATGGGTGGTCCTACACTGATTTTTTCCAGATAATTCTGGTATTCCTCATCAAAATTACCGATGAAAACATCTTTATCATTGTAAACTGCATATGCAGTGAGTGCGCTTCGATCATGTATGGAGACTTCCATAAGAGGCAGTGCTTGTCCTCTATGTTCGAAATACTTATATAGAATCTTATTACTATCATAATCACAGAGTGCAAGACCAAATACGTCAGCTCGCATCAAATCATATATGGACGTTTTTAAAATACTGTAGATCTCATCCATATCCATTGAAGAAGTCAACTTTTGACCTATCGTTCCTATTAAAGAAAGGTTCATAAGTGTTTTTTCAAGCTCCATTGTTTTGCTTTTAAGCTCCACATTTCTGAGAACATCAATTTCCTTCTCGCTTTTTTCCGTTTCAAGCTTCATCCTCTCTTTGAGCATTTGAATTTCCTCGTTGTTTTCCGTTTTTTCAACCCTTTTTCGAGACTCGATATATTCTTTGTAGATTAGAAGGGCTTCTTTATATCGTCCTTGACTCTCATATACTTTTGAGAGGTTCAAACAACAATCCATTGTTATGAAATCCATTCCTTCAGCTCTTGAAAGTTCCAATGCATCTTTTAGATAGGCTGCTGCTTGATGATACGCCTTTATCATAAGATAGGTCTCACCAATATTGGCGAGTACGATAATATAATTGATGTGTAAACGATCTCCATAATGTTTTTTGTATACATCTTTGGCCAGCAACAAATACTGTAGCGCTTCTTCCGCTCTCCCAGCACCAAGCAAAGTGTAAGCATAATTGTTGTAGAGGTCTCCAAGAATTTTGGTGTCTTCTATATGTGATTTGTATTCAAGTGCTTTCTCGATCATTTCTATGGCTTTTGATTTATTGTCCAGATCACTGTAAATCGATCCAAGATTAAGTAGTGCCTTGATCAGATATTTGAAATCATCAATTTCATAGCTCAAGTGATAGGCTTTTTCAAAGCTGTCAATGGAAAGTTCGATTTCCTTAAGTTCACGGTATGCGATTCCAAGATTGGTAAAACAATTAAATCGACCAAGTACTGAATTTGAAAGCAGATAATAGCTAAGCGCCAAGTTAAGTGGTTTAATGGCTTCTTCCTGTTTACCCGTGAGCAAATAAGCCCTACCCAATAAGAAAAGGTCAAGTGCAGCTTCTGATGATTGCACTAACTGAGTCAAATCAATTTTTTGCTCGAGCAAGCCAATCATCTCTCGAGGTTCATTTTCTAGTGCTTCCAGCTTTCGATCGATTTCGTTTGATTGCAAGGCAACCTCCAAATAGTTGTAATTTGTTATATTATATCATAGCATAACTTGGGACTCAAGTCCTATAGTTATTTGTTTTTATGTAAAAAAAATCCCCTGAACATTCAGGGGATTGTACTTATAAAATTAATACTACTTAACTTCCATTGTTCCTTCAACTACACTAGCTTCATCAGTTACAAATGAATCCATCACTTCTTGTGAAGCAAAGTAAACATTTCCTGATACAGTAGAGTTAGCCATTGTGAAACCAGTTGCTAAGTTTGATACATATACATCACCAGTTACGTTTGCAACGTTAAGTCTGAAATCTGGAGCCGATACATAAAGATCGCCAACGAAATCGCCTTTTTCCATTCTGGTAACAGGGCTCAAGATGTATAATGCAGGAGCAGTAAGTGTGAATCTTCTTGTTATGTTTCTATCTGCATCTTGGCTATAAAGCGCGATTTTTCTTTGAACTTTTTCTTTGTATGAGAATTCACCCATCAAGAAAAGAGGATGATCCACTTCAACGTCATTTAAGATCGCTGCGATCCAAGTACCATCTTTTAACATTGCAGCTGTAAGAGCTTCAGGAGTTCTCACAAGTGATGCTGTTGTGATTGCATCTGGTTCATAAAGTGCAACTACTCCAGTTACAGAGCTTTTGTCATCCATTTTGAAAGTCGCTTTAGCAGTCTCAGTTGTGAGGTAAACATTTCCTTCAACTGTAGCGTTAACCAATTGGAAATTGTCAGCATTTACATAAACATCCCCAACAAAGATTCCGCCTTGGATTCTTGCGTTTGGACTGTCAAAAGTAATTGATGGTGCTGTAAGTGTGAATCTTCTAGTTACATTTCTATCTTCATCTTGGCTGTAAAGAGCAATTTTTCTTGCAAGAGCATCTCTGTGCATGAATTCTCCTGTTACAGTCAATGGCTCCCAGAACTCAAGATCTTTAACTACTGAAACGATCCAAGTACCTTCAGCTGAGATACCAGCTTTGAAAGCTGCATGTGTATCTACAAGTGAAGCTGTAGTTGTAACGTCTGGCTGGATCAATGCGATTTCGCCTGCTACAGAACTTTTAGCATCCATTTTGAAAGAATCTTTAGCAGCTTGGTTTGTGAAGTAAATATTTCCTTCAACCACTGCGTCTACCAATTGGAACATCTCTGCATTTACATAAACATCGCCTACGAAAGTTCCGCTTTGGATTCTTGCGTTAGGGCTGTTGATTGTAAGTTTAGGAGCAGTGAGTGTGAATCTTGCTGTTACATTACGCTCTTCATCTTGTGTGTAAAGAGAGATTTTTCTTTGAACAAGATCTTCGCCAGTTACTTTATCTTTTTTACCGTTTAAGAACGTTCCATCAAGAACTAATTCTTCATCAGTAGTCATATCGTTAAGAACTGATATGATCCATCTGCCTTCAGTGCTGATTCCAGTTTTGAAGTCTTCGATGTTGTTAACAAGTGAAGCAGTTGTAACTACGTCAACAACAGGAGCAACAGCAACTTTTGCGAAAAGAGCTGCATTTGTTTTAGGACCAAAGAATCCGTCAACTGTAAGACCTTCGTTTGCTTGGAATGCTTTTACAGCACCAAGTGTCATAGGACCGAAGCTACCATCAGCTACGATTTCGTGACCAGCTTTGATAAGGTAAGTTTGCATTAATGCAACATCATCACCTGTCATGCCAAACAACAAAACTCTCAAAATGTTTGGAGCTTGAGTTGTAGGAGCTGGTGTACCTGGTGTTACTGGTGTAGAAGGTGCTGGAGCCGGAGCCGGTGCCGGAGCTGGAGCCGGAGCTGGAGCAGGTGTCGGTGCTGGAGTCGGATTCCATGTAGTCGCTGAAGTTACCGCGTCTGCTGCGTATACAGGTGTGGCTGAAAAATTGCCTACAACTGCTAATGATAAAATCATCATTGTTGCCAATGCCAATGCCATAATCTTTTTGGTCATATAATACCCCTTTACTAGTTTGTATTTATACGCATGTCATACTTTCTCTATTGTCTTAACACTTTTCTCTCTCTGTATGTGTTAAATAATAAACAATAATAGTTGTCAGACTCCGTATATGCCTTATTGTATAATTTTTTTACTATTTTATCAACATCTTTTTGTGTTTTAGACGAATATAAACTGAATCTTTTAACAAACTGTAGAGCAGTGCGCTAAGCGGCACACCTACAAGCATTCCAAGCACTCCAAAGGCACTGCCGCCCATCGTCACCGCGGCGAGAACCCAGATTCCCGGAAGACCGACTGAGTCCCCTACGATTTTAGGATAGATCAGGTTGCCTTCAAGTTGCTGAAGCACCAAAATGAAAACAATGAACCAAACCGCCTTCATCGGATCCACCATGAGGATCAGAAACGCACCAACACCGGTACCGATAAATGCACCAAATACAGGGATGAGAGCCGTAAATCCCACAAGTGCTGAAATCACAAGCGCATAAGGCATTCCAAAAATGAGCATTCCTGCAAAACATAGGGTTCCAATGATGAAAGCCTCTGTGAATTGTCCTTTCACGAAGTGCGAAAAGACTGTATTTGCACGATCTGCGATTGATAATATTTTTTCAACCTTATCCTTGGATAAATATGCATAGAAGAGCTTTTTAAACTGCTTTGCAATCGTTTCTTTCATGAGCAGCAAATAGATGGCAAACACAAGTCCAAGCAAAGTATTGAACACTGCACTCAAAATCGATGAAGTTATGCCAAGTGTCGTTGAAAATAGTGCCGAACTACCTTTGCTCAAAAAGGATGTCGCCCAATCCGTGATTTTACTCCAGTCGATTTCAAGGTCCGGAAGGTCTATAGGCAAATCGCCGATTACACCAAGGCTCCAAGCCTCAAATCTCTTTGCGGCATCCGGTAGTTTCTCAGACACGATTTCAATCGTATTCGTGAACTCCGGAATCACAAGGAAAAGCAAAAAGAAAATCAGACCAAGGACAAGCACAAGACTCATGAGGAGAGCAGCCGGCCTTTTGAATTTTTTGAGTTGTTCAGGAAGAAGCTTTTGTTCAATCCCTCTCATGATGACATTGAGTATAAATGCCATCGAAAGCCCCACGATGAAAGGCGTCAAAAGTACAAACACCTTCCCCACAAGACCCAGGGCAGTCTCAAAATTGAGCACCACCACCAACACAATTAGTGCATAAGTTATTACAAATAAAATCTTCTTGATTTGTTCTTTACTCCACTCCATTGATTATCTCCCGTTAAAATAATATAATATTAAAAAAAGCTAAGGGGGCCGCTATGTACTGGAAATTCCACCGATTTCATGAACTCGACCCGAAAACACTATACGAAATCATCAAACTCAGAGTCAACGTATTCATCATTGAGCAAAATTGCTTCTATCACGAACTGGATGACAAGGATTACTACGCCACCCACATGTGTGGATACGATGGTGAAAAGCGCCTTGTAGCCTACCTTCGCATACTCGATCCAGGCATTTCTTTCGATGAGGTCTCCATTGGCAGGGTCGTCGTGGCTCCAGAGGTCAGAGGCGACGGCATTGGTCGTAAGCTCATGCTGAAAGCCCTCGAATATGCAAAAGAGGCTTACGATTCACCTGTGATTAGGATCTCTGCGCAAGCCTACCTTCAGGACTTTTATGAATCCGTGGGATTCGTCCCCGCGTCCGAAATTTACCTCGAGGACGACATTCCCCATATGGATATGCTATTCGAAAAATTCGACGTTTAGTTCCTCACCATAGATGATAAAACCTTTATAACCGAACTTTTGAAGCTGGGCAAGCTGCTTGCCCAGTTTTTTCTTTGCCTTGTATACTGAAACTGCAGTGTATTCTTCCCTGAGCTTCATCGCACTGCGCATGACATCCACCAAGGCATCCTTATCGGAATAGATCATGGCGATCTTCACATGACCTTGGTCGATTTTCCCTTCCTCCATCAAAAGGTCAACAATTCTCTCGAATCCAATGGAGAACCCGACTGCCGGCACATCAATTCCAATCATTGATGCAACCATGTTGTCATATCTGCCGCCACCTGCGATGGAATATCCAAGATCAGCGTGTTCAATTTCAAATATAGTACTGGTGTAATATCCCATGCCTCTGACAAGAGTATGATCAAAGACGATATCATAGCCCTCCCTCAGTACATCCACCACTTCAAATATTTCATTGAGATTCTTATAACCTTCCGGACTCAGTGCCTCCACTGCGGAAAGTCCTTTCTCACCAAGTTCATCGG
>JAWSUW010000117.1:0-11905 GCA_033549245.1 Bacillota bacterium
CAGAATATGTTATCTACACTTTGGTTGATGGTGATTGCTGGACGAATTGTGACTGGTAGGATGAGCAGGTCTGTTCCACATTCTACAATGACCTTTTTCATGAGTCTTGGAGCTCTTTTAGCGATGTTGTTGTTCATCAGTACTTCCTCGCCGTTTGTGATAGGATTGTCCATTGTAATAATCGGGTTTATGTTCTCAGGAATTTATCCATTGACCATGGCAAACGCAAATCCCATTATCAAAGGTTCAGCGACTTCCAGTGCCATTGTGATCGCAGGTGGGGGACTCGGATCTACTATCTTGCCTTATGTCACAGGCAAGATTGCTGATGAGTGGGGAACTACAGCAATCATTTATGCCATAATAGTGACTTTAATGGCCATGGTGATTTTCACAGGAGTTAACAGATTCTTCGTAAAAAAACCCACCATTTGATCAAATGGTGGGTTTTAAAGTTTAGATTTTAAAGACTTCCTTTATATAGTAATCGAGTTCCTTATAAAGCACATGTTCAGAAATAGATGACAAAGCACTTAGAACTGAGCTGTAATACCATTTTTGATCATCATATCCGGCGTTGAATTTTGACCATATCGATTCATCTTGGTTTCTGTAGATACTTTTGATGTTGCTGATCTTATCCGCACATATGATAAAGAGCACTTCAGTTGATGCGTTTTCCATATGTTCAAGATAAGCGAGTTTTCTTTCGAGCCAAGGTAAGCTCTTGTTTTGCTCCGTGCATGAGTTGACATAATCAGCAACGATTTCACCGAACTGTTCTCTGATGGACTCCAGATTCAGCAAAGTATCTTCAATAGTATCGTGCAAAATCCCAGCGACAATTATCTCGTCACTGAATCCGTTTTTTGCAAGTAGCATGCCGACTTCCAGTGGATGAGTGACATAAACGTCGTTATCAATTTTTCGTTTCTGTTGATCATGAGCCTGAATTGCTGTATGTATGGCATTATAAATATTCATATAGACCTCCACCTGAGCTTAATGCTATTTTATCATAACACGGGAAATATGAAGATATTTTTTTTAAAACTGAGCAAAAAAAACAAAAAAACATCTAGATATTGTGTATAATAAAGTTGTTAACACATTATATTGTTGGGAGGACTCGAATAGTGTATCCATTAATTGAGAAGAGAAATGGCGAACTTAAGATATTTGATTCTAAAAAAGTTGAAGTTGCTGTATTTAAAGCGCTTGTGGCATCAAAACCGTCAAGGCTGAGAAAAGAATTGATCAAACTGTCAGAAGTCATCACTGATTATGTGATTTTATATTTGAGTGAAAATTTGACGGATTCCTACCCAAAAGTAGAAACTGTTCAGGATGCGGTTGAAGATGTTTTGATGCGCATGGGTGAATATGATACTGCGAAAGCTTATATCAAATACCGCTATGAACATAAAATAAAGAGAGTGAACCAACAGACGGCAATGGATATTTTGTCATTGTTCGGTGATTATATAGGTAAGAATGATTGGCTTGTAAGGGAAAACTCCAATATGAGCTATTCATTGCAAGGACTCAACAACCATATTATTTCCAAAGCATCAAAAACATTCTGGCTGCACAATGTCTACTCAGAAACTGTCAGGACCGCACATGAAGAAGGCGATCTACATATTCATGATCTTGGACTGTTATCGACATACTGTTGCGGGTGGAGTCTCGAAGACCTTCTTCTAAAAGGATTTGGAGGGGTTGCAAACAAGATAGAATCATCACCTGCTAGCCATTTTGATACGGCCTTGATGCAGCTTGTGAATTTTATTTACACGGTTCAAGGTGAAGCGGCTGGTGCTCAAGCTGTATCTAACTTTGACACGCTGTTGGCTCCATTCATCGCACATGACCAATTGACTTATGTGGATGTCAAACGTTCTATGGAGTCATTTGTTTTCAATATGAACATAGCCACAAGAGTTGGTTTCCAAACACCTTTTTTCAATATCACCATGGATAAGGAAGTTCCTGTGACACACGTGGACATGCCAATCATCATCGGTGGAAAGCGCATTTATGACAAGACGTATCGCAGTTATCAAAAAGAAATGGATATGATCAATATGGCCTTTTGTGAAGTGATGATGGCCGGCGATGCTAAGGGAAGAGTATTCACTTTCCCAATCCCAACTTACAATATCACAGACTCTTGGGACTGGAACAATGAAGTCTCAGATAAAATAATGGAAATGACAGCTAAATATGGAACACCTTATTTCAGCAATTTTGTCAATTCAGACCTTAATCCTGAAGATGTCCGAAGCATGTGTTGTAGACTCAGGCTTGACAACAAGGCACTGATCAAAAGAGGTGGTGGATTATTCGGAGCAAACCCCAAGACAGGGTCAATAGGAGTGGTCACGATCAATATGGCTCGTATTGGATATCTCTCCAAATCCTATGAGGAGTTGACTAACAGACTCGAGCGTTTGATGGAAATCGCCAAGGATTCCCTGGAAGCAAAAAGACTGATTCTCGAAAAGAATATGCACAAGGGACTCTACCCATATTCGAAGTATTATCTTGAAGAGATATTCGAAAGTAACAATGAATATTGGCATAACCATTTTGCCACAATCGGACCCAACGGCATGAATGAATGTATCATCAACTTCACGAATGGCGAGGAGAGTATAACTACTGACAAGGGAAGGGAGTTTGCCGAAGACCTGCTTGATTTCATGAATGCAGTTTTGATCAAATTCCAGCAAGAGACCGACCACCTTTACAATCTTGAGGCCAGTCCTGCAGAGGGAGCGGCTTACCGCTTCGCTAAAATGGATAAAGAGAGATATCCGTCCATAACGACCTCGGGGGAGGATGTTCCATATTACACGAATTCCACTCAACTTCCAGTTGGGTATTCCAACGACATATTCGAAGCCCTTGATCACCAGGATGTTCTCCAGACCAAATACACTGGCGGAACCGTTTTTCACGGCTTCATCCCTGAAAAAACGAATGATAAGGATGTAGTGAAAAAATTGCTTCAAAAGGTTACAAGGCATTATAAGCTTCCATATTTCACAATCACTCCAACTTTCAGTATTTGCGAAGATCACAAATACATTTCTGGAGAGGTCCATACTTGTCCGGATTGCGGTAAACCAACTGAAGTTTGGTCCAGGGTAGTCGGCTACTATCGTCCCATTAAGACATGGAATGACGGTAAGCAGGAAGAATTCAAGGATCGACAAACATTTGATCAATTCTAATGAGGTAAGATTATGATTCATGATTTCATAAAAACATCATTTGTGGATTATCCAAAGTTAATCAGTACAGTGATATTTACCTCGGGATGCAATTTCAGATGTCCGTTTTGTCATAATGGTTCACTGGTTGATTTTAAAACGGGTGAGCTTTCTGTAACCAATCGTTTCTTTGAACATATTGAAAAACGGAAGAAAGTGCTTGACGGTGTTGTGATTACAGGTGGTGAACCCACATTGCACAGTGGCTTGCCAGAACTTGTCAGGAATCTTAAAAATCTTGGACACAAGGTGAAGCTTGATACCAACGGAACAAACCCGGATATGTTGATACAAGCAATTGATGCCGGCATCGATTATGTTGCGATGGATTTGAAGAACGATTTTGATAGCTATGCCCATACAATCGGACTAGATGTATCCCCTGTTGAAAATATACGCAGGTCCATGCATCTGCTCAGGACTGCATCTGTCGAATATGAATTTAGAACCACCATTATGAAAGAATTTCATTCTAATCAGGTTTTAGATCGGATGATGGAAATGATTGAACCGGGTGAATTGTGGGTAATCCAGAACTATCGTTACTCTGATGAACAACTTAAATCCACCATGTTCACATCTTTTTCTCCACTTGAGCTGATGGAAATTCGTGACAGATTAAGAACAAAGTCGATTGATACAAGAATCGAACTGAGATAAAGTGAATATTTACAGATTTAACAAGAAAGCATATAATTGTATTGTTGTCTAATTAGAATGATTGGATGTGGAATTGTGATTTTTGGAAATGGAGTCGATTTGTTGGAAATCGATAGAATCAAGGAACTTTACGAAAAGAATCCAAGATTTTTGGAGCGTTTTTTCACTGCGGGTGAATGCGCGTTTTTCGAGAGAAAAATGATGAATATTGAATCAATCGCTGCCAATTTCGCAGCAAAAGAGGCAGTCTCAAAAGCTCTAGGAACTGGCGTCAGAGGTTTCAACCTTAT
This sequence comes from Bacillota bacterium, assembly GCA_033549245.1. Classification (GTDB taxonomy): domain Bacteria; phylum Bacillota; class Clostridia; order Peptostreptococcales; family Acidaminobacteraceae; genus Fusibacter_D. The sequence continues at coordinate 4,229 of JAWSUW010000117.1, forward strand.
CGATATAGAAATATTGCGAGATGAGATGGGAAAACCTATTGTCAACCTGTACGACAGAGCTGAGATACTTGCTGAATCCTTAGGAATCGACCACATCATGTTGTCAATTTCACATACTGAAAAACATGCGATAGCATTTGCGATTGCCATGAAAAAATCATAAGATCGGGAGAATTTGAATATGAATAGAATGCAGTCCACTCGACCAGTCTGGGCGGAAATCAATTTGGATCATTTGGCACACAATATAAAAGAAGTTAAAAGAAGTGTAAAAGAAGGCACACTTGTGACTGCTGTAATTAAGGCAGATGGTTACGGTCATGGTGCGGTACATATAGGCAAGACGCTGCTGGAAAACGGAGCTGACCGATTTGCGGTCGCCACACTTTCGGAAGCAATACAACTCAGAAAGGCATTTCCGACGACTGAAATCATGATTTTGGGATACACTCCAAATGAGCTGGCTACAGAAGTTGTTGAAAACAAGTTGATTCAGACGATATTTCATGAATCTCAAGCCATTCATTTTTCTGAAAAAGCACATGAATTGAACACGACACTTAAGATCCATATAAAATTGGATACTGGAATGAGACGCGTCGGAATGTCCATCGATAATGCAACAGTCGACGCTGTAATCCGCATCTCAAAGTTACCGAATATCGAGCTAGAAGGCATATTCACACATTTTGCAGCAGCGGATGAAACTGACAAAACGTTTACCAATGAGCAAGTTAAAAGGTTTTTATGGGTGACGGATTCACTGGAGGAGCAAGGACTTTCCATTCCAATCAAACACGTCTCAAACAGCGCTGCAATCATTGACTGTCCTGAATATAATTTCGATATGGTGCGTGCGGGAATCATGTTATATGGTCTTTATCCTTCGCCTGATGTCGATCATGATCATATTGAACTGAGGGAAGTGATGTCTTTGAAAGCACAAATCGCCCAAGTCAAAATGATCGAAGAAGGTGAAGGCGTGAGTTACGGCCTTAAATATATCGCAGCAAAAAGAACACAAATAGCAACACTTCCCATCGGATATGCCGATGGATTTTCGAGGGGGCTTACTCATAAGGCGAAAGGAATCGTTCAAGGGGAGATCAAACCAATCGTTGGTAGAATTTGCATGGACCAGTGCATGATGGAAGTCGATGGATTGAGTGTAGAGGTAGATGATGTAGTCACATTGTTCGGTGGCGCGGGTGAAAAGTTCATCTCAATTGATGAATATGCCGATATGCTGGGTACAATCAATTATGAAACGGTATGTCTGATTGGTAAGAGAGTGCCTAGAAAATATGTTTCAAATGGAGAAACACTTCACTTCGAGGATGCCAACTTAGATCTCAATTTGAGTTCACTATGGTAGGCAAGTAAAATTTATGATATGATAATTTAAAAATATAAAACAAATTTATGGGGGTAAGGTACTGGTTTCACTTTTGTCGGTTAATGCATGGGGGTATCTATGAAAAATCGGACGCAGTACTTAGAAAAAACAATGACAGCTTATTCAAACACAATTGGGGAATCGGCTGTCACTTTGCGTGTTAAAGACTCTTTGAGGCATTATAGAGCTGATGAAGCCATGCGCAAAGGGTATGAAGTCATGGCACAAATCAATTTGGATTTTTGTGAATTCGGGCTGGTGGATTGTCTTTCGTCCATAAGCATATTTGAAGAAAACTTGAATGGAGATGATAATTAAAGTGAATATTAAAAGAGGCGATGTCTACTTTGCAGATTTATCACCTGTTCGAGGATCCGAGCAAGGTGGACAAAGACCCGTTTTGATCATACAAAACAACATTGGGAACAAATATAGTCCAACAGTTATCGTTGCGGCAATCACTGCAAAAATTGCCAAGGCGAAATTACCTACGCACGTAGAGATTGAATCTTCAAAAGTGGGGCTGGTAAGGGATTCTGTTGTGCTGCTTGAACAGGTGAGAACTATAGATAAAACGAGATTGATTCAAAAATTGGGACAACTTGAAAGCGATGATATGTCTTTGGTTGATAAGGCACTTGTGATCAGTTTGGGGCTTTTTGAGGAAGAAATATGATGCCTGTATATTTAGATATGCAGGCATTTTAATGGGGGTATTTCTATGAAATACAAGAAAATCATTTATTTGATAGTGGTTATTCTCAGTCTAATCGCAACAGGGTACGAGTTTTTTATCACACTTGAAGACTTTGCGGTTGAACCAATTCGTTTTTTTGAGATCATCAACAATTCTGGATTGGGATTGATTATTCTTGCGCTCATCATAATGAAGATCGCATTTGATATCTCTTTTGTCTTTGAGATGATTTTGCTCACGGTCAGTATTGGTGCGGTTACAGTATTGTATCTGATGGGATCGCAAATTATCGAACCTATGCGTGGTATGTTGATTCAAACCGTATTTCCAATTTTAGGAGCATTGTTCATCATCGAATATATTAAGGACTTACTGCTCAGTGACAAGGTTTTCACTTCAAAAGGGATAATGGTCAAGGGGCTACTTAGTGCTGTAATCCTATTTGTAATTCTTTCGATTGGAAGTGTTTATAATGTGGTTTCCGGATACAATTCCGGAATAGGAGCTGATAATGCGAGTTCTGTGATTGTCCTGTTTTTCATGGTAATGATTTATATTGTCAAGATGGGATATAAAAGGGATATTCATGAGCTGGTCGAGCACAGTTATTTTGTTGAGGACTTGAAGCGATTGTTGAAGGACACATTGAAGGTATATGAATTGATTTTGATGGTATTTTATTTAGGAACAATTGTTCTTTACTTCAATGGTTTACTCCCTTTTATTTTTGCATTCGCGTTTATGGTAGGTGGAATATTTTTCGCAGCCAGAGGATATAGACAATGGATGTTTCCCTTTGTTTTATTGGGCACAATGAGTTTTATGACTTATATCAATCGTTTTACCGCTCAGAAAATCGCAGTCTTGGATTATGGAAAAGGAACTGCATATGGCATTATTTTAATTTTGGTTTTTGTATGGGGCAGCCGAATTGTCATTGCCACATCGAATCGCAATATTGAATCATAATCGGGAGGCTACATGGAAAGCAACAAAAGTAACAATACAGTCAAGATATTTGGTGTCAAATTTGACAAATTGTCCTCAGACGGGGCTTATAATAAGTTTTTGACTTTTATGTCAAGTGACAAAGACCGCACTCATATGATTTTCACGCCCAATGCTGAAATTGTCATGAAGGCTCAGGAAGATTCTGAGTTTATGAACATACTTGTTGAAGGCGATCTGGTGATACCGGATGGAATAGGTGTGATCATAGCTTCTAAAGTCCACCATTTGGGTCTTGTTGAACGCGTTCCTGGAATTGAAATGATGACAAGGATACTGGAGTATTGTAATATGTCGGGCAAATCAATATATCTTTTCGGTGGAAAACCAGGAGTATCTGAGAAAGCTGCAATCAATATACAGTCCAAATATCCGAACCTAATAGTGAAGGGTCATAGAGATGGATATTTTGAGGAGAAGGATTCCCCTAAAATTTTAGATGAAATCAACGGTGTGAAACCTGATGTTATTTTTGTAGCTTTAGGAGCACCAAAACAAGAGAAGTGGATCTATAAGCATCGCAAACTTCTTCATACAAAAGTTGCAATGGGTGTAGGCGGTTCGTTGGATGTATTCGCAGGAACTGCAAAGCGCGCACCGGATTTTTTTCAAAAGATGGGTCTTGAATGGCTTTATAGATTGTTTTTACAACCCTCAAGAATCGGAAGAATGATGGTTTTGCCACAATTTCTAATCAAGGTATTTTTGGCTGGACCAACTGAAAAATCATAAAAAAAGCAGGAGGATATCATGTCGGATCATATGTCAATGGGAGATTGGCTCGAGAAGTTTGACACAACTGAAAGATTATCAAAAGGTGACGTCGTTGAAGGGACGGTTATTTCATCCAATGCTGATGAAGTGATGGTAAATATCAACTTCATGGCAGATGGTGTAGTGCCCAAAACTGAGTTGCCAGATGAAAATCCGCTGGATTATACGCCGGGACAAAAGGTTTCGGTTTATGTCATCAAAGTGGACGATGGAGATGGCAATGTCCTTTTGTCTCTAAACAAGGCAGAAGCTTTGTTGGTTTGGGATATGCTTGGAGAAATGCATCAGAACCAAAAATCATTTGAACTTAAAATCAAAGAAGCTGTAAAAGGTGGAGTTGTGGGAGTCTATAAAACCGCAAGAGTTTTTATTCCAGCATCTCAGCTGTCATTAAGTTTTGTAGAAAATTTGGATACCTACGTGGGAACCAAGTTAAAAGTACAATTGATTGAATTTCAACCTGATACAAAAAAAGCTGTAGCGTCACATAAAGTCATTTTGAAGCGTGATGCTGAATCAAAACGAGCAGACAGGCTTTCCAGAATCTCGATTGGTGATGCGCTCAGCGGTACTGTTGTCAGATTGGCGGATTATGGTGCGTTTGTGGATTTGGGAGGAGTTGACGGTCTGATACATGTCTCTCAAATGTCATGGAAGCGAGTAAAACACCCATCTGAAGTGCTCAAAGAAGGCGATGTTGTCGATGTCATCGTCATGAATGTCGATCGTGAAAAAGAAAAAATCAGTTTAAAACTTGCGGAAGTTCAAGAGAATCCGTGGGAAAACATCTATATGACGCACCACATCAACGACATTGTCACAGGCAAAGTAACTAGGTTGACTCAATTTGGTGCCTTTGTAGAACTCACAGAGGGCATAGAAGGTCTGATTCATATATCTGAGCTTTCAGATCAACATGTCGCACAGGCATCTGAAATTGTAAAAGTTGGAGATACTGTAGAAGTCATGATACTCGATATCGATGCAGAGCAACATAGAATGGCATTAAGTCTCAAGGCTGTGGATACACTCGATGAAGAAGAATACCTTGAGATGACAGAGGAAGAGCCCGACCAAACCACGACACTTAGTGACTTGTTCGGAGATAAACTCAAAAATTTGAAATTGAAATAATTTTTTAGATTGTGGCTTTTAGCCGCAATCTATTTTTTTTTTGTTGTCATGGCTTCAAAATGGGGTAAAAATCGAATATCAGAAATGTTATAACAAAATAGGTAATGGTTGAACGGAGGCCCTATGGAAATTTTAAAACTAAAACCGGAGCAATTATACAACAAATGTGATGAATCACAATTTGATTTTGCAACAACTGAAGAATTGGTACCCATCAGAGGAATCATAGGACAGGAAAGAGCAAAAAAAGCACTTGAATTTGGACTCAATGTCACTAAGAAGGGTTACAACATCTATGTGTCAGGACCTTGGGGAACTGGCAGAAATAGTTTTGTGAACATGCTCACCGAGGAACAGGCAATCAAAAGGCCAGCACCAAGTGATTGGGTTTACGTCAATAACTTCAAAGATCCGTATCACCCGATAGCTATAAAAATCGAGAATGGACAAGCGAAGAATTTCATCAATAGAGTCAATCGTGCCATTCGTTTTCTTAGAAGGGGCATCATAGAGATATTCTCCAGCAGGGATTATGAAAATGCAAGACAAAAACTGGTTGAGGAATACAACATCAAATCCAACAACATTGTAGAGAATCTCAATCAGCTCGGTGAAAAATACGGATTTGTATTTTCACTTACTGAAAAGGGCATTGTAAGCATACCACTAAAAGATGGAAAACCCATGAGTGAGGAGGCTTATAATTCAATCACTCAAAAAGAATATGAGACATTACTCGAGAGCTCACAAAAGCTTAGTCTGGAAACCATTGACCTATTCAATAAATTGAGGATTGAAGAAGAAAATCTAAGACTCAGGCTTAAAAGTTTGGATGAGCAAATGGGTCGACATCTAGTCAAATTTCATCTGGATAGCATCAAAGAAAAACATAAAGAAAATGATGAAATAAAACGCTATATTGAATTACTTGAAGATGACATCGTAGAAAATCTTGAACATTTCAAGGAAAAAGATACTGAAGTTGAAGAAAACAACCCGCTCGCCATTTTGGCGATGACACAGGAAAACAACGAATCATTTTTTGAACGCTATAGAATCAATCTGTTTGTGGACAATAGCGATGCAAAAAGAGCACCAGTCGTTTTCGAATCCAACCCGACTTACTACAATCTGGCGGGCAGTATAGAATATGTCAATGAAATGGGTGTAATGAAGACAGACTTCACAATGATCAAACCCGGAGCACTTCATCGGGCAAATGGTGGTTACCTCATTTTACTGGCAAAAGATATACTGACCAATGCCTTTGCATGGAAGAGTCTTAAGAGAAGTCTTCTGGATGAATCGGTTTCAATTGATTCCCGTGCTGCATTTTCAGGCGCTTTGGTGTCACAGACCATCAAACCGGGTCCTATACCAATCGACGTGAAAGTCATTATAATTGGAGATTACTACACCTATCTGATCCTAAATGAATATGATGAGGAATTCCAAAAATTGTTCAAGGTCATGGCTGATTTCGATGTGGATATGGATAGAAACAATGAGAGTATTCAGAAGTTCGCAAGATTCGTCACAACCAAGTGTCAAACAGAGAATCTCAACCATTTCACACCAGGTGCTGTAGCGCTCTTGGTGGAACATGCGACCAGATTGGCGGACAATCAAGGTAAACTGACCGCTCATCTAAAGACACTGGGTGATTTGATCATCGAATCGGATGCTTGGGCGAATTACTACAAAGAAAATACTGTCGGACGGGAGCATGTAAAGAAGGCACTGGAAGAAAAATGGCTTAGGTCAAACAAATACGAAAAAAATATGCTCGAAATGTTTGACGAAGGCATTTACCTGATTGATGTCAACGGATTTAAAATTGGTGAAATCAATGGATTGGCAGTTGTTGGAGTTGGACAATACAGTTTTGGTAAGCCCTCTAAAATTACAGTATCCACATATCAAGGCAGACAGGGAATCATCAATATTGAACGTGAAGCACGTACCAGTGGAAAAATTCATGATAAAGGTGTCATGATCTTAACAGGATTTTTAGGCAGAATGTTTGCTCAGGATAAACCACTTGCTTTGACCGCAAGTATCGTATTTGAGCAACTTTATTCTGGAATCGATGGGGACAGTGCATCCAGTACTGAACTCTACGCATTGCTATCGGATCTGTCGGGTGTACCGATCAACCAATCCATAGCTGTAACAGGCTCTGTCAATCAAAGAGGATACATTCAACCCATTGGTGGCGTGAACGAAAAAATTGAAGGGTACTATAATGTTTGTAAACATAAAGGGTTCAATGGTGATCAGGGTGTCATCATCCCTGTTCAAAACATCAAGAATCTAATGCTTGATGATGAGGTTGTACAAGCTGTAAAGAAACGGCAATTTCACATTTGGGCTATATCTCATGTTGATGAGGGGATAGAAATCCTGACGGATCGAAAACCAGGTAAACGCCTGAAATCAGGAGAATTCGAAGAAGGTACCATTTATGCACTGGTGGATCGTCGATTGAAGACTTTGGCAAAAGAAGCTAAAGCTGCAGCAAAATCACCAAGTAAGAGTACAGCGAACAAAGAACATTAAACTAAGGAGAGATTCAATTGAATCTCTCCCATACTGTAGACAAACGTCCAAATCCATCGTTACTGGATAAAATCCAGTTCAGTTACGACGCTATAGGTCGCGCCTTCAC
>JAWSUW010000118.1:0-11814 GCA_033549245.1 Bacillota bacterium
TACTTAGTGCTCCAAATTTTTGGTCAGATTTGAGTTATTCGCTTTATATCGCTTTTTTTGCGGCTATGATTTCTACACTGGCAGGTGTGTATATGGCATATCGACTTCTGTTGTCGAAACATAAAAAAATTGAAATCCTCGTTAAAAAAATTATGCAAATGGGTATGATTTTACCCTATCTTTATATGGTTTTTCTCACATTAATCCTTTTCTCCAGAACGGGATTGATTTCAAGAGTGATGTACAATTTAGGCTTAATAGAAACTTTGGAACAATTTCCACAACTGTTTTATACACCATCAGGGGTTGGGATCATCTTAATTTTTGTGTTGAAAGGTATGCCCTTTGTGACGATTTTTGTTATGAATTTCATGGGAAAAATCGGGAATTCCTATTATCAGATTGCAAAAACTCATGGTGCATCGGATGTTCATATCCTGAAAAAAATATATTTACCATTGTCATCTACATCTATCATTTGGAGTTCATCAATTGTATTCATATATGATTTAGGTGCCTTCGAAGTCCCTTATTTACTTAACAGCAACAAGAATGTAAACTTGTCCTCAAGACTCTACAGTCTATATATAGACACCAATATCAGCACGATTCCAGACGCCATGGCTTATAACATGCTTCTTGTGATCATTGGGATAATTTCCGTGATTGTTTACAGTCAAGTGCTGAAACGCTTCATTATAGGGGGCGGACATTGAAAAAAATATTATTAGTTATAGGGTTATCATTTGTTTTATCAGCAATCTTGCTGACCATTTTACTTTCAATGTTTTCTTACTATAGGTATCCTCAAATACTGCCCAGTGAATGGACTTTGCATTATTGGTTGAATTTTTTCAGTATAAACGCTTTGATGATGGAGGCAATCTTAAATAGTCTGAAAATCGGAGTTTTTACAGCCATTCTTTCAACAATAGTGGGATTTATGACAGGAAGGGCAGTTGTCAGTCATTTTAAATCCAAAAGAAATGTGATGATGATTGTCTATACACTCCCCCTTTTTGTGCCTGCTACAGCACTTTTCATTGGAGTACATATGATGATGATCAAGTTTTCTTTGAACAACAATTTCTGGGGAATAGTAATTTCTCATGCAATCATTGCAATACCATACTCGACCAATATTGCGGTTTCCTTTTATGAAGGCATTTCGATAGACATGGAAAACATTGCAAAAACCTTGGGGTGTGGTCCAATTCTCCTATTTAAAAAAATACTTTTGCCTCTGTTAATGCCGGGTATACTACTGTCAAGTGCAATTTGTTTTCTGCTTTCTTTTTCAGAATATTTTGCGGCATTTTTGGTGGGTGGCGGTAAACTTGTGACACTATCGACACTTTATTACCCTTACATCAACAATGGTGATTATGGCAACAGTGCTGTATTGAGCATCGTATTTGTAGCTATTAATTTGAGTGTGTTTGCAATAGCCGAGTATGGTACTCGTAAATTGTCGAGAATATCCAATTACTTGTTTGAATAGGAGTCATATATGAAATTGCAAATAAAAAACGTTAAAAAATCTTATTCATCATTTCGAGTCTTGAATGGTGTTGACATAATTGTCAAAAAAGGATCTTTTCATGCTGTTTTAGGAGTTTCAGGCAGCGGAAAAAGTACTCTCCTAAAGATAATTACAGGTCTTGAGAGCATTGAAAGCGGTCAAGTACTTTTGGATGGAAAAGATATAACACACACACCCACTGAAACTAGAGGTATAGCGTATGTTTTTCAATCTCCACTTCTTTTTCCGCATCTAACAGTGAAAGAAAATATCAGGTTTGGAATGGAAGTAAAGAAATATGATAAGAAGTGTATTGCAGAGCGAGTGGAAGAATTACTGAAATTATTGAGAATTGAAGACTTGGGGGATAGAATGCCTTCTGAAATATCCGGTGGCCAACAACAACGGGTGTCAATTGCTAGAGCTTTAGCAACAGAACCTTCTTTGATTTTGATGGATGAGCCTTTTTCAGGACTTGATCCAGCACTAAGAATTGAAATGGGCAACTTGATCAAGGATTTACAAAAGTTGCTGGATCTGACCATTGTGTTTGTTACGCATGATATCAATGAAAGTCTGAGGTTATCAAATTATATATCATTATTGGACCAAGGTGAAATATTGCAAACAGGATTGACACATGAGGTCTATTATAAGCCTCAAAGCAGAAAAAGTGCCAGTATCATGGGAGATGGCAACTGGATCAAAGGTATTATAAAAGCAAACCGGTTTTCAAGTTCTTTTGGAGATGTATCCGCAATAGGACTTCCTGCGGGAGAGGCTGAAATGTTTTTGAGACCACACCAGGTTTTCATAGGTGAGTCGAGGGCTGCTTTCAAAGCAAAAATTTCTAGAATCAGCCGACTTGGTAAAGAGACACAATTAACTGTAGCATATGGTGAAGAACACTTGAAAATCGACACTTTTTCTGATGAGAATTATCAAATGCATCAAGAAATTTCGATAATGCTTACAGATTCGAGCTGCCACATCGTTCCGTGTGGTTGATTACTAACAGGAAGAAGGCTGATGTTATTGTTGAATAATCAGGAGTCAAAACGTCTAAAGGAAAATTCTGAACACACGCAATTCTGGAAGCAATGGGGTTCATATTTAAGTGAAAGACAATGGGGAACAGTAAGAGAAGATTACAGTGAACACGGCAATGCATGGTCTTACTTCACGCATGATCATGCCAGATCACGTGCCTATAGATGGGGAGAAGATGGACTAGCTGGAATTTCTGACAATGAGCAGAATCTTTGTTTTGCGATTGCACTTTGGAATGGAAAAGATCCTATACTGAAAGAGCGTCTTTTCGGTCTGGACGGCGAAGAAGGGAATCATGGCGAAGATGTAAAAGAACTGTATTATTACCTTGATAATACACCTACCCATTCGTACATGAAGTATCTCTATAAATATCCTCAATCAGAGTTCCCATACAATGCTCTGGTATCAGAAAATAGAAATCGAGGCAAATACGATAGGGAATTTGAAATTCTAGATTCAGGATGTTTTGACGACAAAAGGTATTTTGATATTTTTGTTGAATATGCAAAGAATACCCCGAGAGATATCAGCATTAGAATCACCGTTATCAATCGTGGAGATGAAACCGCTCACATTGATGTTCTTCCATCGCTTTGGTTTAGGAACACATGGTCATTTGGTTCAAACAAAAAGAAACCTGAAATTAAGTTGATGACGGGCTGTGATTCAACAAGTTTGGAGGCATCACATGAATCTCTAGGAACATACTATTTGTATTATGAACAACCCAACAGAGTACTTTTTACAGAAAATGAAACCAATTATGAAAAATTATTTCAAATTAAAAATGATAATCAGTATGTAAAAGATTATTTTCATGATCAAATCATCAACCCAAAAGAGTCACTGGAACAGAAAAGTCAAGGCACGAAAGCTGCAGTTCAGTTCAGTCATGAAATTGCTCCCAAAGAAAGCCGTGTAATTCTCATGAGGTTGGTGGAGCATACACTTGATAAGTTTGACAAGATCGAATGTGATCAATTGATTGAGAAACAAAAAAAAGAAGCTAACATATTTTATAAGGCACTTGGGCAAAACAAATTGCATCCGGATATTGGAACAGTATACAGACAAGCTTTTGCTGGGCTACTATGGAACAAGCAATTTTATAATTACGAAGTCGAGACATGGCTGAAAGGAGATCAAGAAAACGAACCACATCATGATTCTAGGATCAATGGCAGGAATAGTGAATGGAAGCATCTTTTTAACCGCGATGTGATTTCCATGCCAGACAAATGGGAATATCCTTGGTATGCTACTTGGGATTTGGCTTTTCATTGCATACCACTCGCATCCATAGATGCCGACTATGCTAAAAAACAACTGCTTTTATTCCTAAGAGAGTGGTATATGCATCCAAATGGTCAATTGCCTGCTTATGAGTGGGCACTAAGCGATGTCAACCCTCCGGTTCATGCATGGGCTTGCTATAAGGTCTACACCATTGAAAAAGAGAATACCGGCAAAGGTGACATTGAATTTTTAAAACGAGTATTTCACAAATTATTGTTAAATTTTACTTGGTGGACCAATCGTATGGATGCGGATGGTATGAATGTCTTTCAGGGTGGATTTCTTGGACTGGACAATATTGGAATATTCGATAGAAGCAAGCCTATACCAACGGGTGGACATCTGGAACAGGCGGATGGTACAAGTTGGATGGCCATGTATTCGCTCAATATGATGACAATTGCTCTTGAGCTTGCATGCGAGGATTCGAGTTATGAAGATATGGCTTCAAAATTTTTTGAACACTTTGTATATATTTCAGAAGCATTCAACAACTTTGGTCATGAGCATCATATTGATCTTTGGGATGAAGAGGACGGATTTTTCTACGATGCCATTCATTATGAAAACAATCATATTCAGAAATTGAAAGTAAGATCCATTGTTGGATTGGTGCCTTTATTTGCAGTTGTGACTTTTGATCTTGCTTATATTGAACAATTCAAAGGATTCACCAAAAGACTGAATTGGTTCAGAAATAATCGTGCTTCTTTGGGAAAGCACGTCATCATAGAGGAAGGTGAAGGAAAAGACAAGATTCTCTTTTCACTTGTCAATAAAGATAGACTCGTCAGAATCACTGATAAATTGCTGGATGAAACTGAATTTTTATCTCCATTTGGAATCAGATCATTATCAAAATTCCATGAAAAAAGTCCATTTGTATTAGAATACAATAATGAAAGTTACTGCATCAATTACAAACCTGGGGAGTCGGACAGCTCGTTGTTCGGTGGCAATTCAAACTGGAGGGGACCAATTTGGATGCCAATCAATTATCTTATAATTGATTCTCTTAGAATGAATTATCAATATTATGGTGATGATTTGAAAGTACCTTTTCCAAATGAATCCGATACATTGTGTTCCTTGAATGAAGTTGCGGATGGTCTGGCAGAAAGACTTATAAGTATTTTTAGAACGAATAGGAATGGCGATCGAGCTGTTAATGATGGAGCGGAGATTTATCGTAAAGATCGACATTTCAAAGATTTGGTGTTGTTTTACGAGTATTTTCACGGATGTGAGGGCTATGGCCTTGGTGCGAGCCATCAGACAGGCTGGACCGCCCTTATTGCGGATTTGATTAAAAATATCGGCTGAATAAAAGCCCTGGCTCACATCATATTGATGCGAAACAGGGCTTTATTTAACGTTTGCTACCGATTATTCTCTTATAGATAGATTTGCTTGTCTCGTCATGTCCTATATATTTCATTTCGATGTATAAGTGGTCATATTCTTCTGTGGTTTCTAAGGTATCCACGAATTGCAACCCATTTGAGTCTGTGTCAAGTGGTTTCAATTCCCACCACTCCACCATTTTATTGTCCTTATATGCCTGAATTTCGATGCGGTAAAGGGTGTAGTAAACAAAATTGTCCATAATATTTGATTCCAAGTTGGTTTCAATCAGATTATTTTCATCGTCAATTTTGATTTGGCCACTTATGGGTTGGAAAATATCATAGGCTAGTTCGTACATATGAACTTGATGTGTCTCGGAGATTCTCATCACATCACCATGTTCAACAGAGATATAGTACTCAAGGATGTTTTCATAATCACTATAATCAAAATCCAAGAGCATCATAGTATCTGGATTTGAGAAGTGTACATCTAATTTTAAAACTGGATTTAGAGGACCGAATTCTGACAATTGAATCTCGTATATACCACTTCCAATATCAGTGGCGGCATAGGTTATGAACTCGTCAGAGCCGAAATTCCTCACGTGAAATGAAACATTGCTTTCTTTGATGTATTCCAATAGCTTGAAGCTCAGTTTGAGTTGAAATTCGTCTTTGACGAAGTTCAGTTTAGGGGCTTCAACTTCCTGGTACCATCGATCGGCTTCTTTCATCTGATGGACGATATTCTCGATGCCACCAATTTGATTACTGATGTTATTTTCTTGTGCACTGAGTTGCCACTGAAGCTGAGCGACCTCGGTGGTCAATTGATTCATCTTGAATAAGGAAAAAACTGTCATGACAATCAATATAATAAGAAGCAATTGTGCCAGGTCTATTTTTTTCATATGGTTACCTCCAGGAAATCAATTGTTTTGAATGATTCGTGTCAATTCGTCATAGAAAGTGTCATTTGCGAAAAGAAAATAGTATACGCCCTCCTGTTTGCCATAAAGACCATACATTGACACCATCAAATGATCCCAGGAGGAATTTTCTTTCATTGCTTCAAAATCGACATATAGATAACTGAACTTTGGTCCGATATAAAGCGTTCTATAGGGATCGCCATAGGTCACTTTAATCACGGAATCGTTCATGGATTTTGGTGAGATATGTCTGTCGTAAATGGCATTGGAATTTTTAAATTGCTCTTCAAAAGAGGTGATCAGTGAAGGTTCTGTAATCAGAATATCATGATCGGCCAATATCAAAACCTCCGGTGCAGAACTCGAATCGTATATGGACAGTTCATTGGGCCTTAATGCTTCATAATTATAATAGCCGATTAATCCAACAATGGATATTAAGATAATCACAAATGCAAAGACTTTGGATAGAGTTGAAGGTGCATCGGGTTCATACCTTTCAAGTTTCGAATCGAGCGATTCGGTGATTGCCTCTCTGGATTCGCGATTCGTCCACTTCTTGAATTTCAAAATGTGAAAATCAGACTTGCTGAAAAAACCTTCACGAAATTCAATTTCAATGGTTTTTTTTTCGCCTGGGAATGAAAACTTGTTTTCCCTGTATTCAACGATTTGCTCCACATTTTTATACCCTTGATACCAGAGAACATTTTTAAGCATAACAGATAGTTCTGTAGTGTCAGAATAAGGAATTTTATATCTAAATCCACCAAAGTGTATTGTAAGATATTGAATCGTTACACATAAACACAGAAGAATGGCTATGTAAACTGTAAAATGAAGCTGTATTTCGTAGAGTAAAAGTATGTTGATCAGACCTGACAACGTCAAAATATTGGTTAAAAAACCAAGTCCTATTTTGGATTCGACGGAGATCCATTCGTATTTTTTTGTAGAAAGGAAATCATATAGGGCATAGAAACTCAAAATTACGATTAATCCCAACAGGGCTTTACTTTGCAAATTATTCGCCTCCTCATCATTTGATGATATTATAACATTCAAAGATGGATAAAGAGGGCATTTAAGCGAATCTTAAGACTTATTTAATGATCATGACACAGACCGAGCAGAAGTCAAATCAACCGCATATTAGTCTGACATATGGGTAAAATGACATTGAAGGTGATGTGTGATGAAATTCAATAAAACAGAGGGAACCATCAGGTTTTACGAAGAACTCAACTTTTTCATTAAGGGCCATGCGCTTTAAGAGGACATAGAATTTTCATATTACGGTAAACGTTCAGTCAAAGACTTGATTGAGAGTTTTAGCATTCCACACGTTGAGGTGGATATGATTTTAGTGAATGGCGAATCTGTTTCGTTTGCATACATTGTGCAGCATGGTGACCAAATCAGTGTCTATCCGATGTTTGAAAGATTCAACATTGACGTGGTAAGTCAAATTAGGGAAACAGGACTCAGAAATCCGAAGTTCATAGCAGACGTACATCTTGGCAAACTGGTTCGAAAGCTCAGGCTCCTTAGATTTGACACTTTGTATGATCCTATTTTGGAAGACATTGATCTGGCACAAATAGCCATAAACTCTACTGGAAGGGCAGTCATTATGAAAAAATGTTAAAATATGTCGATGAATTGACAGACTCATAAATGTGGTGATGTCATTTCTCAAACCGGAACCTCTGTATTCCGGCTTTACATATAAAAACCCGAGCGCGCCGTCATCATCGTGAGTAATAGCCCAAGCCACCAACTCACCATTTACTTTCAAACCCGCATGATGACCATTTTTGATTCTTGAAGTCACATATTCAAGATCTGTGTATTCTCCATAAGAATGGGAAGATTGTATGATGGAGGCATCTTCAATTTCAAGTGGGAAAACTTCTGCCTTGATTTCAGGTAATGGGGCTGTTTCAGGCAGGTAAAATCTTTCACATACCAGTTCTCTGAAACGCACATGATCTGGGTCTATTATGGGAAGCATCCAGTCCTCAATCAAAGCATAATTGTTATATGTATTTGGAGTTGATTGAATCAATGCCCTTAATGAGTCCACATCTGAGGCGTCTATGTATATTTTGTAATGAATACAACATATAAATTCGGGTATGAATGAATTCAAAGACAACAACTAAAGAAAATGGAGATCAAATGAGAAAATTGAAACTGGAGAACAGTTATAAAAATCTGCCATCCAAATTATATAGTGAAGTCAAGTTAAACCCAGTCAGATTACCCGAGCTAAAGGTTTTCAATAATGAATTAGCGGACGAGATGGGACTTCCCATCGATTTTCTTCAGAGTGAAGCAGGTGTATCCATTTTGGCTGGGAATGCGTCTCCAGAGGGTGGACCACTTATCTCCCAGGCATATGCCGGACATCAATTCGGCTCATTTACTATGCTCGGTGATGGGAGAGCGATGCTTTTAGGGGAACATATCACTCCACATGGTCAATTAGTGCACATACAGCTAAAAGGTTCAGGGAAGACGCCATACTCTCGAGGGGGTGATGGTCGTGCCGCACTTGGACCAATGCTTAGAGAATATATCATCAGTGAGGCAATGCATGGGCTGGGAATTCCAACAACGAGAAGCCTGTCCGTGGTAAGTACAGGAGAAGCTGTAATCAGAGAAAAAATGCTTGCCGGGGCTGTCTTGGCTAGAGTTGCAAGCAGTCACATCCGAGTAGGCACATTCGAGTTTATTGCGAGATGGGGCACACCCGAAGAATTGAAAGCGCTTGCCGATTATACGATTAAAAGACATTACCCGCAACTTGATAATGAGGAAAATCCATATTTGTCTCTGTTGAGGGAAGTTGTCAGACGTCAAGTGGAACTCATTGTGAAATGGGAAAATGTAGGTTTCATACATGGAGTTATGAACACGGATAATATGAGCATCAGCGGTGAGACTATAGATTATGGTCCGTGTGCGTTTATGGATACATTTAATCCGATGACAGTATTTAGTTCAATTGATACGAATGGAAGATATGCCTTTGGTAGACAACGACACATCGCTGGATGGAACCTTGCTCGGTTCGCAGAAACTTTGCTGCCCCTTATTGACAAGGAGCCATCAAAAGCACTACAGCTTGCTCAAGATATTTTTTCTCAGTATGGTAATCAGCACAGAAAAAGATGGCTTGTTCAGATGCAATCAAAGCTCGGTCTTGTCGGAGATCCAAGTGAAGATGAAGCTTTGATCAACGATCTGCTAGACTTGATGCTAAAAGAGAAATCGGATTACACCAACACTTTTAGGGCACTTACTTTGAATCAACCGAAAGAAACCAACTTATATGGTACCCAAGGGTTTGAAAAGTGGTATGACTCTTGGCAAAATCGTTTGGAAAGACAATACATATCGAGGAATGAAAGCGATAAAATGATGCGTTCCACCAATCCTTCAATTATCCCTAGGAACCATCAAGTAGAAGCAGCACTTGAGTCTGCGGTAAAGAATAATGATTATACGATTATAGAACAGTTGAATAAGGCCTTAGTGGATCCATATGCATATTCCAAAGATCAGATCAGTTATGTGGACCCACCAAGTACGAATGGTCTTCAGTACAGAACGTACTGTGGAACTTGATAGGGAGGGGGATATTGATGATTGAACTTAAGGACCTAAAAGAAGCTTACTATGCAAAGGAAGATGAGAATTATGCATTTAGGGTCTACCTCAAGAATCACGCTGATTCGAAGACTCTAGATGAACAGTTTTTAAGTCTTCATAACGAACTTTTTTCAGCTTATGATTGCAATGATTGTCGAAACTGCTGCAAAAAATATGAGGCGACATTTAAAAAGCATGAAATTACAGAAGCCGCTAATCTTTTGCATATGACGGTCAAATCATTTAAAGAAAAATACATCATCGATGCTTTCGGAGAATATCAAATCAACACGAAACCCTGTCATTTTTTAGCAGATGACAATTCTTGTGCCATTGAGCCCTGTAAACCTGATAGTTGCAGAAAATATCCGTACACCAATCAACCGGATAGATTGTTCAGTTCATTATCCATTGTCGAGTCATCTAGAGTGTGTCCTGTAGTTTATGAGATGCTTGAGAGATTAAAATTGATTTATGATTTTAAATATGTAAAGTGAAAACATCCCCGCAGAAGATGCAAATTAAATATTCTACATGTGACGCCCTTTTCCATAAGGGCGTTTCATATTGTACAGATGTGGTATAATCTTTGAAAGGACTTAAAAGAAGGAGAATGTTTTTATGAGACCCCCAAAACACATGTTTTTAGTGATTATATTCATATTTATGTTGATGACTTTGCAGAGTGATGCTAATTACGCTATAGTACATAAAAACATTCTAATCATAAACTCATATCACCATGGATTGTCATGGACTGATGACTTGACAAATGCCGAAATCAATACAATCAAATCGGGTTACTCCGGAGATGTGAAGTTCTATGTAGAGTATATGGACTGGAAAGAACATCCAACTGAGGAAACATTAATTCTTTTTGAAGACTTGATGGCTTACAAATATGAAGATATGAATATCGATTTGATCATTGCTTCAGATGATGCGGCTTTTGAGTTCATACTCGAAAAAAGGGGGAAACTCTTTGGAGATATTCCAATCGTTTTCAATGGCATCAGTGAATCAAGCTTTGAAAGCTTGGTTACAATTGAAGATAATTTCACTGGTGTACTTGAAATAGTTGATATAAAAACCACGCTTGAGATGGCACAAATGGTCAACCCGGTTCTTGATACCTTTTATATCATCTATGATGAGACTGAAAGTGGACGTTCAATGGGTGAAGCGGCTGCAATTGAGGTGCATAGGACACTTTCTGATATTGAGGTTGTCAAAATCACCAATTTGTCTATTGAGGATATCATCTCATTTGTCTCATCACTGGAAAGTAAAGATAGTATACTTATGACTGCATATTATACGGATGTGCATGGTATGAATATCAATTTTGAGGATATGATTCAAAAGGTCAGTGAATCCACTTCTGCGGCTGTTTTTTCTCTTTATGATTTTGCACTAGGTAAAGGTGCACTAGGTGGCAACCTACTGAGTGGTAAACTGATTGGTGAACGAACTGCAGAACTTGCCATTGAGATACTTAATGGAGCTGATGCGGATGATTTGGAGCTTATTAGGACAGGTATTCACATGAGTGCAATCGATTATGACGCCGCATTAGATTATAATATTGATTTTAAGAGGTTGTCTAGCGTGAGTTTACAAGTTATTTCAGACACACCTTCTCTGTCTCTTTAATTTCAATTGTTGCAGGGATTCAAAAGCGTATACCTAACTGTACTTTTCCTTGAGCTGATACAGCTCCTGGACCTTTTGCGCAACTTCGTTACCCTGTGTAAAAGAAAGTACTTTTTCAGGTTTGTTAAGCTCTCCGAAAAAGGTAGTGACTTTTTTGAGAGTACCCATATCCTCCAACATTTTGTTGATACTGGTGTCAATGCCCTGGTCGGCCAGTTCCTTCTGTAGCAGGCCACACAGTCGCATGGCAAGAATGCAGGTAAAGAGGTGGACCCTGATTTTTTCATCTGTCCAGTGGAAGATAGGTTTTACCGACAGGTGGTCTGTGTCTTTCATTTGACGAAAAGATGCT
>JAWSUW010000119.1:0-11755 GCA_033549245.1 Bacillota bacterium
GCTCTGTGCATACGAATCAACCCCTTGCAAATATTATATCACAACACAACTCTACGAACAAGTGTTCGTACAAAAAATCAGGCAAATCAACCGCAATTCATCTCCCACCTAAGAGGAAGGAGTATTCTTGCTAGTGATGATAAATAGTATACAAATCATTATATCGGAGGTTACCTATTGTTAGATAATAGCAAATTTGTAGTACTGAACAAGTCTCATAGCATGGTTCTTAGAATCTATAAAATGACCATGAGTTTTCCAAAAGCTGAAACATTTGGTTTGACATCACAAATCAGAAGATCGGCCATTTCTATTCCCAGCAATATAGTAGAAGGAAAAGCACGGGGATCAGACAAAGAATACATAAGATTCCTTTATATCGCTAGGGGATCACTTGAAGAAGTGAAATATCAAATCCTTTTGGCAAAAGATTTGAATTACATATCTACTGATGATCACAAGGAAATAGAAAGTCTTATCCATACCATAGGAAGACTGATCAATGGTTTAATCAATAAACTATCAAGTTAGTAAAAAAAATGAACCGACAAATCAATTTGATTTGCTCCGGTTCATTTTCACTTACTGTCTTTTAATTTTTGGCTCTGTCACAACAGATGGTTGAAAAATGATATTAAATTTATCAGGGCATAAAATGCTCTGCTAAATTGGGCTTCTTTTAGTACGCAATATCTAAAGATTGTGAACTAAATACTTATAGCTAACTATTTTTGCTTATGTAGATTTTCAATGCCTTTATTAAAAGAATTAGGGCATAGATAACAATAATAACGATTATAATTATTGGTATATATTTTACAAGTGATAATAATAAAGAATTACTCATGATTTTAAATCATCCTCTCTAACTAAATATTAGTCCTATTATGCTATTGACGATAATATATAGTTCGCTTTTTATAACTATTCAGACTTAACTATATTGTTATTATATAATGCATTTTCCAAAATACTACTATAACTTTCTTGAATTTACAAAATTTACTTAATCAATGGAATAGCAGGTCGTTTTGCTAATTCCCTACATCTAACCGTTGCTATTGTTGACAGGGCTGCTCCCTTGGAGCGCCGATCACTCAAACTACCGATTTCAACCCAGGTACCAAAAAGCACCTGTCCCCAATCAGCACCTCAATCAATTGACCTTGACCTTGCCCTTGATCTTAATCCCTTGGCCTTCCCAACTACTACCTACTTTGGCGTTAGCCAAAAAACCACTGCACTCGCAAGAGTGCAAAACCACCGAGTAGCTCGCGCTCCGCGCAGCTACTCTAGTATCATTTCCAAAAAAGCCTCCACAACCACAGGCTCATACAAAATCCCCGATAATTCCTTAAGCTCCTGTAGCGCATGCTCCACAGACTTGCCTTTCTTGTAGACCCGGTCCGTAATCATCGCATCGAAACTATCGCAGACCGCCAAAATCTTAGCCTCCATCAATATTTCACGATCGGTCAACCCCTTGGGATATCCCTTGCCGTTCAAACGCTCATGGTGTTGCTCAATGATTTCAAATACCTTATCATTGAAATGCTCAATCACAAGCTCTCGAGAGAGTGTCACATGAAGCTTGATCGCATCAAACTCATCTGCAGTCAACAGGTCCGGTTTGTTCAAAATCGCATCTTCTATAAAAATCTTACCAAGATCGTGATAATAAGCCGCCTTGGTGATGTTGTTCAGTTCCTTCGCCTTGTAACCCATACGGATCGCCAGAGTCTTCACCAGCTCATAGACGCGCATCGAATGTTCGCCAGTGTAGTGGTCTTTTGCCTGAATGTCCCCGAGTAGACGGTTGATCGTATCTTGCGTATCCTGGATCGTCTTATAGGCATCGTACTTCGTCGCATGCACCATGATTTTGCAAGGCTCAAGCGTCCTAAGCGTCTGTACCTCGGTACGGTTCTTGTATATGAATAGATCGCCAGGATAGAGGCGCTCCTCAGTTTCAAAAATCATGCAGCTCCCTGACAAAATATAATAAGTCTTGTAGCTGTCGTCGCTCTCCACAGGATCGATGTAAAGCACACGATTTTCAGACAGGTTGTACATAGACACCTGAAGCACATCATCGTGATACTTCTTCACAATACTTGAACCCTTTCCCTTGATCTCATAGACCGACTCGGATTCCCGTGCCTTGATCAATTTGTAAAACATAAGCCATCCTCCTGTGATGCGACATCGGAAGCAAAGATTTCCTTGCACCTTCTCCAATATATATCCAGTTTGTACTCATTGTAATCATTTAGACATAAAGTCATTTCCATTATGTGCCGATAAATAAATGTAAAGTGCATTTAATACAAGAATAGCACAGATATTTGATATAATACAACTATCTTTCTACAAACAAACCACTTAAAATAAATCGGCGCGAGGTGTTTATGAAAAAGAAATTGATACTTATGTTGGCACTACTTACATTACTGGCATCACTGCCTATGTCTCATTTGGCGGGTTATGCGCTCGTCGTCGGCAACAAAGGCGATGCGGACATCGTTGTCACCGACATACGTTACGCCATCAACCACGAAGTCTTCCAGATTTCAGGGGGATTCATCGAGATCCTCGGCTCGAGCCTGAGGGACGTCGAAGTCCTCTTTGAAAAATATGGACAGGGCTTTGTCGGCTTTGGCACACGGGTCATCAACTCCGAAACCTTCGTCAAGTATAATTTCACGCGCGAAGAGACACAAGCGTTTACGGGAAGAATCCGCATAGGTGGCCAGACCATCAATCTCAACACGGGCACGTTTCCCAACATTCAAAGTTCGGATAAACAGACCGTCAACAAAGATGATCCCACCAGGTTCATCACCTTTACAGGAAACAACCTGAACACCATCAACACCGGAACCATTACAGGAACATATGGCTCAGGTCTTTCATACACCTCGATCGGCACAGGAGAAACATCGACCAAATTGACACTGAATCAGCCGATCAATCCGGGAGCGCTCGGCTATCAGAACATCATCCTCAGACAGACCACACCATCTCCAACGAACTCCATCACCGGAGCGCCCAACATAGAAATCGAATACACCTACCAAAACGCCTTCAGAATCATAGAGAATCTGGGGCTACAAGACGTTAGAATGTTCCCGAACACAGGGACAAAAGGCAATACCGTAACAGGCGTCCTCGGAGACGAAGTCTACTTTAGAGCGGACAACTTCTCAGACACGCGCAACTACCAAGTCTATTTTCTAAAAGCCCTAGACGGCTCAGATAAATTCACGGAAGTCAACCGTGCGTCATTCGTTTCACTCGGACTCAACGTCAACGGAGATGAAGACGTCCTAACAGTTCGTGTGCCAAGTCATCCAGACTTTGAGCGCAGGAGCTACTTTGTCGTGCTCACAGACGTCCAGAACGGCCAAGTCGTTGCAGAGCAAGTCGTTCTCAGACTCGATAATACAGTAGATGAATTCACAGTCATCGAAGCCGATTACAAACCATCCATCGTCAGCATCTACCCTGAAAAAGGACCGGACACAGGCGGCAACGTTGAAATCAAGGCAAACTTTGTCTTATCGCTCAACATACCGGACCTCAACTCCACAGGCAACTTCAAGAACTTGCCTCAAGGTGAGAGCCAAGATGAAACTCTGGTATTGACCTATGATGATGGCGTTTACAAAAACGAACAGGTCACCATCGTCAGAAAAATCACTGCCCAAATCGGAAAAAAAGTAAAATTCTATAGAGACTCCACAGGAGAGTTCCAGCTTATCAAAGGCACCACCGACCAGTTCATCGTCAGAACTGAAAGTGTCACAGACGCTGAGACCGATCCATTCAAAGACGTCATCATTGAAATGCAGACCATCATGACCATTAAGAGTGGCGTCAATATGGGCAAACAATTCGTGTTCAACCAGATCATCGTCAAAGCAGATGGTTTTGAATTTGAACCGAGCACTTACACACCAGTCATCGACACCATGCTTCCTAACGTCATTCAGATTGAAGACACAGCGAGTCTTTATTCCAAGCTAAAAGAAGACACACTGATCTCCATCAAAGGCAGTCTGTTCCTCGTGGATAGATTCGTAGACGCAGGTGGAAACGTCATCACCAGAAAGCCGACAGTGCTCGTCAAGAAAAATGACAACAACACCTTCAACTCGCGTTACCAACTGGGCTTTTTCCCGAACGAGGAATACACCTCCCCAGATGGTGTCACAGTAAGAGGCATCATCAAATACAAAGCGACGGAAGATGCAGCGATAGAAAACGTACTCACCGATTCAAACGGAAGAGCCATACAGCTTGATATGACCATTCTTGATAAAGACGGCAAAGTTGTGGACGGCACAGGCGGTAACCAGCTCGGCACAAAAATCCTCATCAGGATTCCAAGCATCGCACTGATTGCAGACGGCGGCATCAAGCACATTCAGGTCACTAACCCCACACGTAAATCGGACGAGTTCGGAAAGTCGAGCATCAAATCCGACTTTGTGGAATTCATAAAGACATCGGATATACCGGTCATCGAAAGTGTCAGACCTAACATCATCACAGTAGAGGGCGGGGAAGAGATCATCATCACTGGATCCAACCTCCAAAACGGCATGCGCCTGTTCCTCGACGGTGAGGAACTCACAAACTTCACTCGTACTCTGGACACCACAGGCAATAAGACACTCGTCACATTCAAAGCGCCTCCGGGACGAGAAGGCACCACACAAGTGGCAGTTCTCAATCCGAGCGGTGGAATCGACGTAGCAGACTTCAGCTATGTGAAAACATTCAATCAGAATCCTATATTTGACGATTTTTCACCAAAACTTGGCACATTTGGCACGCTTGTCATCGTCAATGGTGACAATTTCCTCAAACCCGACCCGACAGCAGTCACCGAAAAAGGCATCGATGCTTTTAGACTCATCGGTTCGCGTATGATCATGGATGGAAAAGAAGTCAACACCTATAAAAGAGACCCATCAGGCACAATCACTTTCGAACTCTATACCGCACCAGCCACTGATGCCCTGATTCAAACGGAAGTCGGTAAAGCAGTGTACTCAGAGTTCAGAGACAACACAGAAGTCGTGAATTCTGCTGGTGAAGTCGTCACACTCACCAATGACGCCAGTGGCAATCCTGCATTTGCAATTGGAAACGAGACCTACTCCATCAGAGCTGCGGGCACTGGTTATCAGGTCTATGCATCAAATGGTGCGCTAGTTGGTAACGCCACAGTGACCTTTGTTCAGGCCACAGGTGTGACCACCATCGCCATTACAGGTGGACCAACGTTCACAGCCAAAATGGATAACCATCTGGTACGCATCGCAAAAGACTCAGAGGGCGAGACCAGAGTTTTCCTCGCGGACTATACCGATTCCATCACACTTAAATCAGGAGACTCGGAGCGATTCACACTCAGTTACAACTTTGAAGGCGCACCGATCCTCACAAATGGCAGAGACAAGAACTACACTCTGAAATATGTCGCACCGGGCAGTATAGTTGCAGAAGACGCACTGGGATACACAAGACCGGTCGCCATCAATGATGCGGGCATCGATCTCGACGGCAATCAGCTTAACATGATCACGCCATATATCGTAAACCCGGTCACAGGACGTATTGACGGCAATCTTTCAAGAGTGCTTTCAAAAGACCAGATTCTTTTCACGGTACCATCACTTACCACCGGAAAAGGGTACAAAGACCTTACAGTAGTGAACCCGGATACCAAAAGTGCCAGCAAGACCGGCACAAATGGCTTCTATTATATAGCACAAGCCACATCGAATCCGATCATCACCACCATAGAGCCGAACAAAGGCTCTGTTGATGGTGGATACTACGTCATGATTTCGGGCAGCGACTTCGAAGATGACGTCAAAGTCTATGTCGATTCTGTGGAAGTGCCAAAAGCCGACACTTATGTCGCACTCGACGGCAGTTGGATCAAGTTCAAAATGCCAAAGTCCATCAAAAAACTCAATGAAGATTACGGCGTCGATGAACTCACAGTACCTGTGGTCCTTGTGAACCCGGATGGCGGAAACGCTTCCAGAGTGAATGGATTCACGTACATCATCCCGCTTTCTGATCCGGTCATCGACCGCATCCTGCCTTCAGGCGGATCGTCAAACGGCGGAGAGATCGTGGAGATTATTGGCTACGAGTTCAGATACTATGAACCATATGAAAATATGGTGGGTGGCCCGAATTATGACCTTGGTGACACCTTCCAGGACCTTTTCAAGAACAGCAAATGGGACGACCTTTTGGCAGCGGGTGTGGATCCAAATGCCATTAGAGCGTTACGTGAAACAGCCAACCCGTACTATGCTGAATATTATGAATCTGTGATCCTTCCGAAGATTTATTTCGGGGAAAACGAAGCGAAAATAGTGGAATATTCCAAAGGCTTCATTAAAGTCATCACACCACCGCATGCAGCGGGCGTCGTGGACGTATATGTCATCAACAACGACTCGGGTGTGAGCAACAAAGTGAAGTACACCTATACCTCCACAAATCCGACCATCTCAAGAATCGTACCGAACTTCGGCAGAAGACAAGGTCAGGAACCGAAAGATCTTTATGGCGCCAAAATGTACCGCTCTGAGCTGTACGGCTACAGAAACGACAACTCAAGTGCCATCGAGCTTTTAACCAACGTTCAGGCATTCGTGAGATTCGGAAACATCACCAACCGCAACATTGAAAGAACCGCACCAAATGCGGGACTGATCAACAATCAAAGGACCTCCGTGAGCCTGGAAGGCGGCCTTCAGGTGAGCTATTACGGAGACCTGAACGAAGTGCGCTTCACACTCACAGAGAACAACGTCATTTATACGAGAACATTTAATTACAGTAACGAAATGGTCTACGTGCCAATGGACATGCTGAAAAATGCAGCTGGCGAATACTATGTGCCAAACGGGCTCAAAGGTGTAGACGCGAGCACCTATTCCGGCAACGTCTACGAGTACGTCAAACTTGAAATCGCCGACAGAAGACTGATCGTCGAAAGAGGCTACTCACCGCGCGTCACTTACAACAATGAGAATCACGTCACCGTGTACACGCCATCTTATTACACCATCGGTACAGTGCAGATGACCTATATCAACACAGACGGCGGAAAAGTCACGAAAGATTTCACATTCACGAATCCAGCCAGTGAGCCGAAACTCCTCACCGTCGAACCGAAGATCATCTCGTTTGACGAGAGTAAATGGCTCATCGAGACCTCGGTGGATGGTGGCATCGACATTGAAATCATCGGAAGCGATTTCAGAGAAGGCGTGGAAGTTTTCATCGGCCCTTATAAAGCCACAGTGAAAGAACTCACGACCAAAACGATCAACGGCATCGTTTATGACCTTATTGTGGCAACCGTTCCAAAGGCCACCGTCAACGACGTCGACCAGGAATACCCAATCATGATCCAGAACGCAGACAAAGGCCTTGCCACATCCGGCAACCTCATCGACCTGATTGGACCAAATTATCAAAATACGACCATACCAATATATTTCGTCTACAAAAAACCACTATCCGGACCGAGAATCGACACAGTCACTCCAGCCAAGACTTCCATCTATGGCGGCAACACAGTCACCATAACAGGTGCAGATTTCCGAGAAGGCGCATACGTCATCATCGGAACCAGAGCGGGCGTGCCGATCACAAACCTCACCCTCTCGGACCGAGGCACCAAGATCACATTCAAGACACCGACGAACATGACCCTCGGCTCAAAAACCGTGCAAGTGGTCAACAACGATTATGGTGTGGCAATCAAAAACAATGGCATCACAGTGGTATCCGCTCCGACCATCGATCCGATTGTCAGAGACCTTGATGGCAATCCGATCCAGAGAATCAACGTCACAGGTGGACAGGAAATCCTTCTTAAAGGAACCGGCTTCGCTACAGGCGCCAAAGTCTATTTCGGTGGAGAATGGTTACCGGTCTTGGCAGCAGATAACGTTCCAGAAACGGAGCAAGGCATTTACAGAGACGACTCACGACACTATGTGAAGCAAGGCATACTTGCCAAGTCAGTCGTTTTCGTGGATGAAAACACATTGCGTGTCACCACGCCGGAAGTCACGTTTGAAGGCGATATCAAAGTCGTGGTCAGAAATGCAGACGGCGGCATCACAGACGACAGCGCGAAACTCGAGTACACCGTACCGATCCCAAAAGATCCTACAGGCCTCAAAGTGGCAGTCGTAGACAACAAATACATCAAAATTTACGATTACAAATCGGAAGATACGAACTATTACGAGATCTATGTGTACATGGGCACCAAGACCAACTCGGAACTCACAAGTGTAGGGTACGGAGATTTCAAATACCTGGGTATCACCAACATTGAACCTTACAAGATCACAGATCTCCCTGGACTTGATCAAAGAGATTCCGCAGACAGAGTCGTTTTCGTGCTCAAGGCAGTAAACAAATTCGGACCGTCCGGCTACTCGAACCTTGCGGCACTCGGATACGAACAGCTTAAGGATATAAGAGAACTTGGACCGACTGATTCAGACGGTGGACTGGGCGTACCAGCAGGTCAAGATTACGGAGTGGACCAATCGGGCAATATCGTTCAGCTCAATTTGGCAACACAAATTGCAAAGCCGTCGCTCACAGTGGATCTTACCAGCCGAATCGGAGCCACCACAACAGAAAAACGCATCGTACTCCCTGAGGCGCTCGTGAGAAATAATCTTACAAGCATCACCGCAAATCTGGGGACAACCCTTTACAGATTCACCCCGGTTGCCCTCAATACTCAGACGTTCAGGACTGTGGCGGATTATAACGACGCTTACGCAAGAATCATCGAGGACAGTAGCATGACTACAGCACGCGCGTACCTCACACCGAACATCAGAGGCAAAAGACAAGTTTCAAAGGTTTACAGCATCGGATTTGATGCCAGTTCAAACGACGTGGTACAAAAGTTCACCGCACTGTCGGGTTCGCTCGACTTCACGCTGAACTACAATGCCACAGGCATGACCCTGGCAAAAGAGATGCAGATTCAGCTCTACAAATACAATCAGGGCACTGGCACCTACTCAGTCGTTCCGGCCACGCTGGATACGACCCTCAATAGGATCAGCGCCAGAATAAATGAAGCCGGACACTACGTCCTGCTCACCAACTACTAGGCGAAGGAGGGGGAACATGAAAAAAATCATTGCATTCACAATCATCTTAAGTTTATTGATCGCTCCAGCCAGCTTTGCCTATTCGCCTTTTGACACACTCGTGCCCCAGTTCACGGCGCTTAAAACCGACGTGACGAATCCCGAGGTCCTCACAGGTACGGCAAAAGGGCTCGACCTCTTGATCAACGCAAGCTTCATTGATATTTCAAACGCTTACGGCAAGGAGGCCATCGTTCGTATGGCCGCTCTTGGCGTAGTCAAAGAATACGGAGAAAGAAGGTACCATCCATCTGACGCAGCCACCGGTTATGATGCGCTCACTCAGCTCGTCAGAGTACAAGGTGGCGAAGATGCCATGATGCAACGGGTTTATGCTTTGGCTGGATCCAGCACCACAAACACCGCTTTTGAACTCCTCCTTAAACAAGAGGCGCTCACCGAAGCGCGTAATGCGGGCATCGTCACAGCAAACGAGGTCATTGGACTGAACAATCCAGTCACTCGTGAACAACTTGCCATATGGGTCGCAAGAACCGTCGGCACTGCAGACAATTTTGTCCAAAGTACTACATTTGCTTTTTCAGACTGGCAATCGGTTAACCCAGTTTACAGGTCACTCATAGAAGATCTCGTCTCAGACGGCATCATGGAACTCCAGAACACTGGCACTTTCGGACCGAAGAGCACCGTCTCAAGAGGCGAGCTCGCAACGATCTCAAAAGCCGCACTGGAGACACAGTATGACGCGAGAGCCATTGATTCCGGCTTCGGCATCGTCATCGGCGTCAAGCCAGAAACCATCGTTGATGACGGCAACACCATCACTAAAAACACCGTAACAGTGAAAAATACGGACGGAACGGTCACAAACCTCGTGACAGAGAAGCATTCGAGAGGCACAACCCAGCGTGAATACATCGTCTACAAAGACGGGATCACCTCAAAAAGCAGCGCCCTCAAACTCGGGGACGAAGTGGAATACCTCACCATGGACGGAGAACTCCGCTATGTGAACGTACTCGACCACAACCTCGTGCTTGAAAAAATTGGTGCAAACGCCATGGCAGACATCTACAGCACCTTCCATTATGGAACGGTTTCCGATATCCGTCAGGAAACGCGTATGAACAAGGGCAAAAGTGTCATCACTGAGATCTACCGCATCACCGACATCACAGGTGACGTGTTTGATATCATGGTGGACGAAGACACTTACACCGGTCTTAGAGAAGACATCATCACATACAAAGGTGGCGACGTCGCAGGCGTACAACTCCTTGAAGTCGGCGATGTCATGGAATACCTCGTGAACGAGAATCGTGAAGTCGTCTACATCAAAGTGGCAAAGCTCGACAGAGAAATCATTTCAGGTACCGTCAGAAAAGTCACCGAACTTACGGAAGACGCACCGGCGACCATGACCATTTTCGGTTACGACGATCGCCTCTACACACTTCCGCTGGCACCGTACGCGAACCTCACCATCAATTCGAGACTCGCGGATCTGAAAAACTATGTTTATGGCATGCCCATCAATGTCGCCATCACCAATGGTTACATCCTGGTCGCAGAAGGGGAATCCTACAGCGGCGAACCCGGCTACATCCCGCCATTTGGCAAGATGCGCATCGGTAAGGTGGACACCATTTACCAGAACAGCTTTTCAGTGGAACTCTCAAACGGCGTAAAAGAAATGTACACCATCACAGCGGGCACAGTCTTCACAAAAGATGGCAACCCCGTGAGTCAAACCACCCTAAAGACTGGCATCCCGGTGAAACTCTACTTCGACGATATCGCATCGAATGAACTGTCCAAGGTGGAAATAGAAGCTCCAGAAATCCTATTTGAGATCATTTACAAAGGCAAGCTCAAGAATGTCAACAGTGGACGCAGCGAAGTACAGCTCGTGGGCTCTGACGGCATCTCGAAACCGGAGTACATCTCAAACAACGATTGGCTCCAGTCAGAGACCTTCACACTGGATCTCAAACTCGACACCAAAACGGAGATCTATGCGGGCAATCAAAAGCTCACCATGACCGATCTCGGCAGAAAATATACGAACTATCCTGTATACGCCGTCGTGAAAAGCGTCTATGGACAGCCGACAGTCGTGAAAATGGCCGTCATGACGGGCGGGGAAATGACTTACTCCAGCATCGTCAAAGACGTCGACCACACGCTTGGCAACTTTGAGATCAACACGAAAGAGAACTTCAATCTTACGGAAGGCACCATTGTCATCAAAGACGGTCTTGTAGTTCCGAATGAGAAAATAAATGTGCGCGACACAGTCTTTGTCGTATCGGAAAGTCCTTTCGGTACGTACAACAAAAATGCCATGGTCGTGAAAGTCGTCACACCTTACGACAGCATCTTCAACGGCATCCGCATTGGCGCCATCGAAAACGTCAATCCGTCGAGCTTCACGCTTGCGAACCACACCCAGTATCAGAACAATTTCCTGAACGGTGTGAATCCAAACGTATCCGGCGAGTACAAATTCTACACGACATCAAAAATCACTGACGTTACCGACCCGACTGAAAATGTCGCACTCAAACCGG
>JAWSUW010000120.1:0-11556 GCA_033549245.1 Bacillota bacterium
CCCTTGCATATATTATATCACAAAACAGCTCTGAAGTCAGTGAAATCAACGCTTTTAAATATAATCAGTAGACACTAAGTAGGTGATGTCTTGAAGAGAGTTTACAGTGCTGGAGGCGTTGTTTTTCTAGGAAACAGCGTACTTATGCTTCAGAAGATAAATGGAGATTGGGTACTTCCCAAGGGAAAGATTGAAAAGAATGAGACTTCCGAACAAACATCAGTGCGCGAGGTCAGAGAAGAAGCTGGCATAAAGGCCAGAATCATCAGTCCGATTGGAGAAACCTCATATCGTTTTAAAAATTATTGGTCCAATAACCATGTCATAGAGAAGAGCGTTGTCTGGTATCTAATGAGAGCTGTCACCACGAATACACATCCTCAAAGAGAGGAAGGTTTTGTCGATGCCAAATTTATCCACGTCGGCAGTGTGGTTCAGCTCGCCAAATACGATGATGAACGCGATATTTTGATGAAAGCGCTTGAAATTATTCAATCGATAGAGGGTGAGTAAATGTCATTTTCGTCTAAAGCAAAAAATGAGCTTGCTCTGATTCGAACGGAGGGCAAGTGCTGTAATAGAGCGGAACTATCAGGCATAGTCAGAGTCAGTGGAGTTCTTGAGTTCGGTGGAAGAAATCGGATGGATCTTAGAATCACCACAGAGAATCCTGCTGTGGCCAGACTTGTTTTCATATTGTTTAAAAAAATTTACAAGCAACACAGTGAATTGATCATGAAAGAAAATAGGAATTTGAACAAACACCATTCCTATGAAATATACATTGAGAATGCGAACGCTATTTTGACGGACCTCGACATACTTCGTTTGACTGAGGACGGCTATGAACTCAATGATGACTTACCTGAAAGCCTCTTAAAAAAGCAGTGCTGCAAAAAAGCATATTTAAGGGGCATTTATTTGGGAGGTGGCTCCCTGAGTGCACCTGAAAAAAGCTATCATCTTGAGCTAATCACACATAATCAACAATTCGCAGATCAACTGGTGAGTTTCATGAATTCAAATTATGACCTGGGTTCCAAATCTACCATCAGAAAGAAAAATTTCATTGTCTATATCAAAGAAAGTGAGAAAATCGTAGATTTTCTCAATGTAATCGGGGCACATCAGACTCTGCTCGATTATGAGAATGTAAGAATCATCAAGCAAATGAGGAACAATGTCAATCGAGTGGTCAATTGTGAGACAGCCAATCTAACAAAGACAATTGATGCCTCTTATATACAAATCAATGCAATCAAGGCGATTGATGATTATGAAGGCATCGAATCATTGCCGGAGAAACTCCAGGACATAGCTTATATCAGACTTGAGAACCCCGATGCATCGCTCAAGGAACTTGGTGAGATGGCAAGTCCACCCATTGGCAAATCGGGAGTCAATCATAGACTTAAGAAAATCATTGAAATTGCTGAAAATATCCAAAGAAGAAGAGGAAACCTATGAAAAGATTGATATTACTATATATTGCTATTATTATGATCTCTACTTCCTGTAGTCTCGATTCAGATTTATTCAAAAGCAACGATCCCGACATCAAAAGCTGGGAACTTATTGAATCCAGTGCTGAGAACAGTACTGTGACCATGTCGATCCAACATTCAAGTCCTCTTGCTGTGGAGTGGTTCAAAAGTGATTTTTCAGATTATCTCAAATCTGAATATGGTATGACCCTAATTGTTGAGGAGCAACCTCTTGAGAAAACCATGCAGATGCTGAAATCCGATCTCGCCAATGAACTGGAAATCGGACAATATGATCTGATCATATTTGAGAATGCTGGGTTTAAGAGTGCCCTGGAAAGTGGACTTTTGTATACGCCATTTACTGACAAGTTACCGAACTTGAAAGCTTATATCGATCCAGGCAATTCAGAGTTCAAATTCAAGGACGGTCTGGAAGTAAAAGGCAGTTTAGCGCCATATGGTCGTAATCAGCTGTCGATGATTTATGATCAAGATATTTTTTATGAGACCCCTATAAGTTATGATGAACTACTGGAATACGCTAAGGAATATAACAATGCGTTTGTCTATCCTGATCCACGGACTTCACTCGAAGGAGAACTCTTTGTTGTAGGAGTGGCAGTCCGAGATGTGGACATTGACCGTTTGATGACTGTAAAACCCAATAAGGAAGATGTTTATGAGATTATAGAGGATGGACTTGAGCTATTAAATGCCCTCGAACCTTACATGTACCTTAAAGGATCACAGTATCCAGTAACCACTGCTGAAATGGATGAGCTTTTTGCCGAAGGTGAACTTGTATTTTCCATGAACGTTGATTTTGAACATGTGACCAGCAAATTAAAGGAGTATGAATACCCTGAAGGCGCATCTTCTTTTGTGATTCAAGAAGGAATGATGGGGCTCAACGAGTGGATCGGCATTTCATTCAATGCACCAAACAAGTCAGGAGCAATGGTTGCTATCAATGCGCTGTTATCACCTGAAATGCAGGGCTCCAAGTATGAACCAAGAAATTGGGGGAATTTGCCGGTATATGATCCAGAATATACCGATTCCGATGCCTACGAGTTTATAAAAAGTGTAAAAACAAAGTCAACTTCATTGAAGCAGGATACATTACTGGAGTCTCGAATTCCCGAGGTGTCAGAGGAAATAAGAGCGATTATAATCGAGCTTTGGACCGATCACGTTTTGAATCCAACAATCGGAGATTGAAATAAGAGGAGTAATCATGTCAACAATCCCATTTGTCCATTTGCATTTGCATACTGAGTTCAGTTTGCTGGATGGCTTCACTAGAATAGATAAACTTTTTGAAAAAGTTAAAATGCTTGGAATGGAAGCGGTTGCGATTACAGACCATGGCGTTATGTTCGGTGTGGTTGATTTCTATAAAGCGGCTAAAAAGCACGGCATCAGGCCAATCATAGGTTGTGAGGTATACGTTGCTCCGAGAACCAGATTTGATAAAGAACCCGGTGTGGACAAGAATGCGGGGCATTTAGTTCTGCTCGTAAAGAATGAAACCGGGTATAAAAATTTAATTAAGATGGTTTCTGCAGGTTTTACTGAAGGTTTTTACTATAAGCCAAGAATTGATTATGAGATGCTTAAATCACACAGTGAAGGATTGATCGCACTAAGTGCTTGTTTGGCAGGTGATGTTCAAAGACTCTTGTTTGACGGAGACCTAAATGGCGCCGAGCGATTGGCATTAAAATTGAAGGACATGTTTGAACCTGGAGATTTTTATCTTGAATTACAAGACCATGGCATCAAAGAACAACAAATTGTCAACCGAAGGTTGATCGATCTTTCAAAGAAAACAGACATTGAGCTGGTGGCTACCAATGATGTGCATTATCTTGACAAAGAAGATGCAGACACACATGACATTCTACTGTGTATCCAAACTGGAAAGACACTTTCAGATCGTGAACGCATGAAATTTCAAGGTAAGGAATTCTATCTGAAATCACCTTCTGAAATGGGAGATCTTTTTGGAACAAAGGAAGAAGCACTACTCAATACGGTTAAGATCGCAGACAAATGTCACTTTGACTTTGATTTCAGCACGACACATTTACCTGAGTACAATGGTATTTCAGAGCCACCTGAGGTATATCTCAAAAAATTGTGCCTGGAAGGCATCACGAAAAAATATGATGTGAAACAATTGCATCTGGATCGATTGGAATATGAACTTGAAACGATTCATAAGATGGGATATGACGATTATTTTTTAATAGTATGGGATTTCATCAAGTTCGCGAAGGAGAGAGGCATTTATGTCGGTCCCGGGCGGGGAAGTTGTGGTGGAAGCATTGTTGCCTATGTTCTGGATATAACTGAGGTCGATCCAATCAAATATGATTTGATCTTTGAGCGGTTTTTAAATCCGGAAAGAATAACCATGCCAGATATTGATATCGATTTTGAGGACGATAGACGCTCCGAAGTCATTGACTACGTCGTTCAAAAATATGGCAAGGACAGGGTCGCTCAAATCATCACATTTGGTACGATGGCAGCCAGGGCGGCAATTCGAGATGTCGGACGTGTTATGGATCTTCCATATCAGGATGTTGATCGGATTGCGAAAGAGATTCCGATGGAGATTGGTATGACTCTTGAGAAAGCACTGACAGTCAATCCCAAATTGGTCGAACTTGTGCAAAGCTCTGATGAGAATAAGACTCTGATGTCATCAGCTATAAAACTCCAAGGTGTTCCAAGGCATGCATCCACACATGCAGCGGGAATAGTCATTTCAAAGAAGACAATTGATGAGTATGTTCCCCTATATTTACAAGAGGGTAACATTTCAACCCAGTTCAATATGAATCTGCTTGAAGAACTTGGATTGTTAAAAATGGATTTTTTAGGCTTAAGGACATTGACAGTTATCAAAAATGCTTTACAATTAATTGAGAAGACAGAAAACATTAAGATTGATCTTTTAAAAATTCCATATGATGATTCTGAAGTGTATGAAATGATAGGACAAGGTGACACACTCGGGCTCTTCCAACTTGAATCGGCTGGATTCAGGCGTTTTATGCGCGAATTGAAACCTACCGTCTTTGAAGATATCATAGCCGGGATATCTTTGTACCGGCCGGGACCGATGGATTCCATTCCGGTTTATATCAGGAACAAGAACGATAGGTCATTGGTCGTTTTTAAAGACCAAAGACTAAAACCCATTTTAGAAGTGACCTATGGATGTCTTGTATATCAGGAACAAGTTATGCGTATAGTTCGTGAACTTGCTGGGTACAGCTATGGAAGAAGCGATATCGTAAGACGTGCCATGAGTAAAAAGAAAATGGATGTCATGGAGAGGGAACGCAACTTCTTTATCAATGGAAAAACGAACGAAAAAGGTGAGGTGGAACTGGCGGGTTGTCTCAGAAATGGAGTCAGTGAAATTGCAGCCAATCAGATTTTTGATGAGATGATCGATTTTGCGAAATATGCTTTCAACAAATCGCATGCTGCGGGATATGCAATCATTGCCTACCAGACAGCATATTTGAAAAAACGTTTTCCAGTGGCATTTTTGGCTGCTTTGATGACCAGTGTAATGGGGAATCATTCAAAGCTCGGAGTTTACATTCAGGACGCAAAAGACCATGGCATCAAAATGTTGCCACCAAGTGTCAACCACAGCATAGGAAGTTTCAGTGTTGAAAATGGTAGTATACGTTACGGACTCAATGCTATAAAAAATGTTGGCAAAGGTAATATAGATGCGATTGTGAGAGCTCGAGAAACAGGCGAGTTTTTAGGTTTTTTTGATTTTTGTGAAAGAGTGGATGCTTCTGAACTCAACAAAAAAGCTGTTGAAAGTTTGATCAAGGCAGGTGCTTTCGATATTCTGGATCATAAACGGTCACAACTCTTGGCTGTTTTTGAAAGAACGATTGATGGGATGCATACCATGAGAAGAAAGGGTGCAGAAGGTCAATTTTCAATATTCAATCTTGAGAACACCAGCATATCCTCAGAAGATGTAGGCAATACATTGCCACCCATTCCTGAACTCAGACCTTCGACATTACTCCAGTTTGAAAAAGAGATGCTTGGTATTTATCTTAGTGGGCATCCACTGGATCAATACAAAGATGCACTAATCAGTTTGACTGGTGCCAACTTGAGTGAAATCAAAGAATCATTGAGCGAAGATGAAACTCCGATCGTTAAAGATGGAGAAAATATTTCTGTCGGTGGAATGATTCTAAACATAACGACCAAGATCACAAGAAACAATCAACATATGGCATTCATCACAATTGAAGATCTTTTTGATCAGATTGAGGTCATTATTTTTCCTCGGGTTTATGAGCAGTATAAAACACTTTTGATCAAAGAGCAGGTTGTGTTGGTCAAGGGTCGTGTTGCGATGAAAGAGGATGAAGATCCCAAAATTATTGCCGACCAAATCATTGGGATTGAAGACGGTATTAAAAACAACAAATCCAGGAGGCTTTACATCAGGTTTGATGAAAAAAATCCCGTGTTGTTGAGCAAGATAGATTTGGTGCTTAAGTCAAAGTATAAAATGGTAGAGAAAAATGCTCAAAAAATGGATGTGATCATTTATATTGAAGCTACCAAAGAACGTTTCAAAATTGATGGTCCTGTCACAGTGACTCATGACTTATTGGATCGTTTAGGAAAGATTGTCGGCAAAGACAACATAAAGATCAGGTAATAATGAATAGGAGTGAAAAAATTGAAAAAAATTGGTGTTTTAACCAGTGGCGGAGATTCTCCAGGGATGAACGCCGCAATACGGTCGGTAGTAAGAACTGCCATATATCAGGGACTAGAAGTTGCAGGGATATATCAGGGATATCAGGGCTTGATTCAAGGAGACATTGAAGATTTAAAAATCACTTCAGTAGGAGATATCATCCATCGCGGAGGCACTATGCTCAGAACCGCGAGATGTGAACAGTTTAAAACAGATGAAGGATTCAATAAAGGTCTGGATATGCTGAGAATGTTCAAATTGGATGGGCTAGTAGTGATTGGTGGAGATGGTTCCTTCAATGGAGCAAAAAGATTGGCTGATGCTGGTTTCCCGACGATTGGGATTCCGGGTACAATAGACAATGACCTAGCCTATACTGATTTCACATTGGGTTTTGATACAGCGCTTACAACAGTTGTGAGTGCTATAGGCAATATCAGGGATACCTCATCCTCTCATGGAACTGTGAATATAATTGAGGTTATGGGAAGAGACTGTGGTGACATAGCTCTATACGCAGGACTTGCCGGTGGCGCTGAAGCTGTCATAATACCTGAGATTCCAAATGATGTCGATGCACTTTGCAGAACCATCATTCATGGGAAGAAACGTGGTAAGCTTCACAGCATCATATTGCTGGCAGAAGGTGTGGGAAAACCCTATGAATTGGCTGAGGAAATAAAAAGAAAAACCAATTCTGACGTAAAAGTGAGCGTCATTGGATATTTGCAAAGAGGCGGAACCCCAAGTCCAAGTGATCGAATCTTGGGCAGCAGAATGGGTGCATATGCGGTTGATCTCCTAGTTCAAGGTAAGTACGGTAGGGCAGTGGGTATCAAAGGCAATCAGATGATTGATTTAAGTTTTGAAGAAGCACTCGAAATGAAAAAAGATTATGATAGAAATATTTATGAGTTGGCACGTATTTTGGCCATATGACATAAACAATTATAAATTAAATCTTAGGAGGATTATATGTTAAGAAAAACGAAAATAGTATGTACCATTGGCCCGGCCAGTGAAGGAAAAGAAATTTTTAAAGAATTGGTAAAAAATGGTTTGAATGTAGCCCGTTTGAATTTCTCACACGGTGACCACCAAGAACATCTCGCAAGAATTGAAATGATCAAAGAAGTCCG
Source organism: Bacillota bacterium (assembly GCA_033549245.1). GTDB lineage: Bacteria > Bacillota > Clostridia > Peptostreptococcales > Acidaminobacteraceae > Fusibacter_D. Next base: position 7,392 of record JAWSUW010000120.1, read on the forward strand.
TGAGGAGCTCGGCATGCCTGTGGCAATTTTGCTCGATACCAAAGGACCGGAAATCAGAACTGGAAAATTCCTCGAGCCTGTTTATACATTGGTTGATGGACAGGAATTTTTGTTGACGACAGATGACATAGTAGGAGATCAAACCAAATGTCAGATTTCATACAAAGGACTTCCAAATGATGTGAAAATTGGCGGCAAGATCTTGATTGATGACGGTTTGATTGAGCTGGAAGTACTTGAAAAAACTGAAACAACAATTCTCACGAAAGTACTTAATGCTGGCGATATCAAAAATAACAAAGGTGTCAACGTTCCAGGTGTGAGTATCAATTTACCGGCAATCACACAAAAAGATATCGGAGACATTGTCTTTGGTATTGAAAACGGAATAGATTTCATCGCAGCATCTTTTATAAGAAAAGCAGCCGATGTCCTTGAAATCAGAAGAGTACTTGAAGAAAATAAAGCTCATGAAATTCATATCATTTCAAAGATAGAAAACCAGGAGGGTGTTGACAATTTAGAAGATATCCTTGAGGTTTCCGATGGACTCATGGTTGCGAGAGGTGACCTTGGCGTTGAAATTCCTACTGAAATGGTGCCGATTGTTCAAAAGCAAATGATAGAACTTTGTAATCGTGAAGGAAAACCTGTCATCACAGCAACGCAAATGTTGGACTCTATGATGAGAAATCCTAGACCAACTAGAGCAGAGGCCACTGACGTTGCAAATGCTATTTTCGATGGTACTGACGCAGTTATGCTTTCAGGTGAGACTGCTGCGGGTAAGTATCCAATAGAAGCTGTAGTCACAATGGCTAAAATCGCGCACGAAGCAGAAAAAGCTTTGAATTATAAGGAAATGCTACAAAAAAGAATCCAATATTCCAAAGATTATGGTGTAACTTATGCTGTAAGTCATGCCACAGCAACATCTGCACTTGAACTGGATGCGGCAGCGATCATTACTGCTACATCATCTGGATACACAGCTAAAAATGTATCTATGCTCAAGCCAAAAGCACCAATAATCGCTTGTACGATTTCTGATGCGGTTTGTAGAAAATTGGCATTGGTTTGGGGCGTATTCCCTCTCGTAATTGGCGATGTGACATCAACAGATAAGATTTTTGAGATTTCTGTTGATAAAGCTAAACATAATGGGTTCATCACAGATGGCGATTTGGTTGTCATTACTGCTGGAGTACCAGTTGGCGTATCAGGTGCAACCAATATCATGAAGATCCATTTGGTTGGAGAAGTATTGATCAAAGGTACGGGACTTGTAAAAGATTATATCAGAGGAAATGTTTGCTTAGGCAACACTGCAGAAGATCTTGAAGGCAAATTCAAAGATGGGGACATCATAGTAGCTTCTTACACAGATAAAGACTTGGTGCCTTATATTGAGCGTTCATCAGGATTTATAGTAGAAGAGGGTGGATACACATCTCATGGAGCAATTGTCGCACTCAGCCTCAAGAAGCCTTGTGTGGTTGGTGCAAACAATGCTACTGAACTGCTTAAAGATGGTATGGAGATTACACTAGATTCCACTAAGGGTATTGTTTACGCAGGCAAAGCACGTATGCTATAAGATAAGGGAGAATCTAATGATCAGCAGAGCACTTGGAACAACAGGTCTTATTGTCAAGGCTGTAGGATTCGGTGGAATTCCAATCCAAAGAGTCGAGCAAGATGAAGTCAATGCTATAATTGAAGCCATGATTGAAACGGGCATCAATTTTATTGATACCGCCAGGGGCTATACGGTAAGTGAATCATTTATCGGAAACGCCCTCTGTGATGGTAAACGCAGTAATTTTGTAATTGCTACCAAATCACCGGCCAAAGATTATGAACAAATGAAAGCTGACATAGAAACAAGCTTAAAAAACCTGAAAACGGATTATATCGATCTTTACCAGTGCCATTTGGTGAAAGAAATGGATCAATATAGACAAATCCTATCTGAAAGTGGTGCTTATAAAGCATTGGTCGAGGCTAAAGCAGCCGGTAAAATCAGACACATCGGCATAACTTCCCATAGCGTGGATTTGCTTAATGAGGTCATTGATGATATGCCATTTGAAACGATTCAATTTCCTTACAACATCATTGAGCGTCAAGCAGAAGAACTTTTCAAAAGGGCATCACAAAGGGGAATCGGAGTAATTGTAATGAAACCTCTCGCTGGTGGTGCACTCGAAAATGGAGAGCTCAGTTTGAAATTCATACTCAACAACCCAAATGTATCTGTGGTGATTCCTGGAATGGATAAAGTCACACAAGTTTATGAAAATTCAAATGTGGCAAAGATGGATTTGACATTGACGGATTCTGAAAAAGAAGAGATTGAAAACATTAGAACAACGCTTGGAGAAACATTCTGTAGAAGGTGCGGTTACTGTCTACCATGTGTTCAGGGCATAGATATTCCAACTCAGTTTATACTAGAAGGTTATCTGACAAGATACAATATCAAGACGTGGGCAATCGATCGCTATTTCTCAATGGACATCAAATCGACAGATTGTATAGAATGCGGTGAATGTGAGCCTAGATGCCCATATGATCTTCCTATAAGAAAGATGCTTAGAAATGTGACAGATCAATTCGAAGTCCATAAAAATGTATAAAGCAAAAGCCATCGTATACTGAAAAGTACACGGTGGCTTTTTTTTAAGTTTAGTGCTTGCCAGTTGATTGAATGAAAAGCCCCAATATGACAACAACCATACCGAGAATGGTTTTATGATCAAGATCTCCGAAGAGCAAGTAATCTAAAAAGAAACCCATGGTCATTTGCCCAAGGAAAGGTAGAATCGCAATATGAATCGCCTTGATTCTAACCGCGTAATAATTCATCATTACTATTATAGATAGACCGAGGATACCACCCAAAAAGTACTTTATGGAAATATCGTCGAGCTCAATTCCAGTGACCATAGGGGAAAGCAGAAGCATCAATATCATTCCGGTGACCAGTGCGAAAAAGTAATGATAAAATGAAGTTTTAATTGTCCCCAAAACAAGACTGTTTCTCCCATTCATGATCGGTGTCACAGTGACTAAAAATCCGATAAAGATGGCAAGCAAGTATATTAATATCATATTGGTCTCCTTAAAATAACATGATCCAAATTCCCAGGGACATAACACCAATCCCAATCCATTGTTTGTAGTGTGTTTTTGAAGCGGTTTTCCCAAGCAAACCATATTGGTCGATGACCAAAGAGGTCACAACTTGTCCCATCATAGTCAAAGCAATCATGAGAGTAACTCCGATTTCAGCCATGACAAAATTATTGATGATGATGGTTAATGAGCCCATGACTCCCGGTAACATATAATGCCATTTGAATGGACTTGAGTTCGTATTCCTACCAAACAAGAACAAAGTGACTCCAAAAAACAAGACACCAATCCCGTGGTATACGACATTGCTTATATATGTGTTTGTAACCATACTCAACTGACCGTTAAAATAAATCATCAAGGACAATATGAGTCCCGTAAAATATGCTATCCATTTTGACATTTTATTTTCTCCCAATATTCTATATGATTATTATAAAGGATGAATTTGTTGAAAAATATGACATATGTCATATTTTGAATGAAATATTTGTATTGATGTGATAAAATATCTGTTAGAGAGGTGTGACATGCATGTTATTGAAAACAGACGAATGCTTACAGATTATGTAGCGAGATACAACCTGGATGAAATATTGCCGGAAGCATTGATTGAAGTCGCAGAACTTTGCATCTATGAGCAAGGGGAGTCAATATTGACAGCGAATGAAACCATGAATTACTTTTACTTTTTCATGAGCGGGAAACTCAAGATTTTTCAGGTTCATGAAAACGGTCGATCCCTTTTGATTCAATTTTACTCGAGATTTGATTCTCTTGGGGAAGTTGAGTTCATGAATGATGTATTGACTACTTGTTCGGTTGTGGCTGTCAAGAATTCAGACCTTATAAGAATACCATTTGATTCAATGAGATTGTTTGCAAAAGATCATCCACCTTTTCTGAGATATGTCATCAAATCACTTTCCACAAAATTGATTGCTGCAGATCAACATCATTCCTACAATTTGTTGTATCCAGTGAAAAATAGATTGTCCAGTTATCTAAAAGCGCATGTGGGCGAGGG
>JAWSUW010000121.1:0-11524 GCA_033549245.1 Bacillota bacterium
GTGGCGCATGTCAAATCAATTGTAGATTCGATGCCATAAATTCTGATAACGGATATGAAGTGGATTTATACGCTTGTGAAGGTTGCGGAGTATGTGAGTTCGTATGTCCTGTTGATGCTGTGGAAATGGTCTCAAACATTGCCGGTAGAATCAGTTTGTTTGAGAATGATACAGTTTTTTCGACAGCAAAACTTGAAATGGGACAAGGCAATTCCGGCTTATTGGTCACTGAAGTCAAGAAACAGTTGAAACCCTACAGTGAAAAAGTCGATTTTGCCATAATCGATGGGTCTCCGGGAATCGGCTGTCCGGTAATATCTTCAATCAGTGGTGTGGATACGGTCCTTGTTGTAGCAGAACCTACATTATCGGGAATCAGCGACATGGATCGAATTGTGAACACATCGAGAAGATTTGGTGTAAAAATCGCGGTATGCATCAATAAATATGATGTCAATATCAATAATGCCAAAATCATAGAAGCTTATTGTGAAAACAACGATCTTCATTTTGTTGGAAGAATTCCATATGATATTTTGGCTGTAAAAGCCATCAACGATGGCCATACTGTTGTTGAATTGGAATGTCCATCGGGAGAGGCGATTAAAGAAATATATCATAATGTCAGGAGCGTAATGAAATGAGTGAAAGTTGTAACTTGAATTGTAGTTCTTGTGCAGAGGACCGTGGTGACCGTAAAGTCAAACAGATTGATTTTACTGAAAAAACACATGAGCTCAGCAATGTAAAAAAAGTGATCGGAATTGTTAGTGGCAAAGGTGGGGTTGGAAAATCACTTGTCACTTCACTGATGGCGGTCACCATGAACAGAAGAGGACATGCGACAGCGATACTTGATGCGGATGTCACGGGACCTTCCATTCCAAAGTCATTTGGAATCAAGACAAAAGCGGACGCAAACGAACTGGGCATTTTCCCTGTAAAGAGTTATCTGGGAACCAGTATCATGTCGATCAATCTGTTGCTCGCCAATGATACAGATCCTGTAGTCTGGAGAGGCCCAATGATTGCCGGCGCAGTAAAACAATTCTGGACAGACGTAATCTGGGGCAACGTGGATTATATGTTCATTGATATGCCACCTGGTACGGGTGACGTGTCGCTGACAGTGTTTCAATCTCTCAGAGTGGATGGCATAATTGTTGTGACTTCTCCTCAGGAACTGGTTTCAATGATTGTTTCAAAGGCTGTTAAAATGGCTGAGATGATGAACGTTCCGGTCATAGGCATCATAGAGAATATGTCTTATTTTGAATGTGGCGATTGCAACAAGAGACATCAGATTTTTGGTGAAAGTCACATCGAGGACGTCGCTCAAAAACTGGGTGTAAAAGTATTAGGTAAATTACCGATTGATCCGAGATTTGCGGCAGCGTGTGATCGAGGTATGATAGAGCAGTTCGAAGGCGATTGGATGGAACCTATTGCTGAGATTTTAGAGAATTTGGAGGGAAAGATATGAAAATAGCAGTTGCAAGTGAAATGGATCAAGTTGCAGGTCATTTTGGACATTGTGAGTCGTTCAACGTCTATACAGTGGATGGTGGTAAGATCATAAATCATGAAAATGTGGAAAACCCTGGGCATAGACCTGGATTTTTACCCGTATTTTTAGACGACCTGGGTGTGAAAGTGATTGTTTCTGGTGGAATGGGTGGTGGAGCCATCAGTATTTTCAATGAAAAAGGCATCGAAGTCATCATAGGCACACAAGGTGAGGCAAAAGAAGCTGTTGAAAAATATTTGAGAGGTGAACTTGAATCAACAGGTTCGGTTTGCAATCATCACGAACATAGTGATTCATGCGGTGAACACTAAGATCGATCATAAAAGGGGACCCCTCCCCTTTTTTTAGGTTGACAACAAAATTGATATTTGTTATATTTGAGTCGAAGAAAACAAAACTTAATAATCTTCAGGGCAGGGTGTGATTCCCTACCGGCGGTATAGCCCGCGAACCGTAAGGTTGATTCGGTGTAACTCCGAGGCCGACAGTATAGTCTGGATGAAAGAAGATGATTTTTTTGGTGTACCCTTCGCTTTGGCGACAGGTGGACCTTACGAAGCCAATTGCCCTGAACTTATGTTCAGGGTTTTTTATTTGCCCGGAAGGAGGGGCGTATGGAAAGTAAGTATATGAAACGTGCACTGGAGCTTGCTGAAAAAGGATCTGGTTTTACAAGTCCTAATCCACTGGTTGGTGCAGTGATTGTGAAGGACGGCATGATCATTGGTGAAGGTTATCATGAGATCTACGGTGGTCCACATGCTGAAATCAATGCATTTAAGAATGCCACAGATGATGTTCGTGGTGCGACGATGTACGTTACACTTGAGCCGTGTTCACATTTTGGTAAAACACCACCATGTGCTGGTGCGATTATTGAAAAGGGGATTTCGAAAGTCGTCATAGGTATGATCGATCCCAATCCAGTTGTCGCAGGCAGAGGAGTATCCATACTTCGTGACAGCGGCATAGAAGTTCATACGGGAGTTCTTGAAGAGGAATGTAAAAAACTGAACGAAATATTCATCAAATATATTACCACAAAAAAACCATTTGTCATTTTGAAATCGGCTATGACACTTGATGGCAAAATTGCCACTTCAACTGGAGATTCAAAGTGGATCACAAATGATGCATCCAGAACCAAGGTGCATGAGATTCGTCAAAGAGTTGCAGGAATTTTAGTGGGCATCGGTACGGTAATATCTGATGATCCATACTTGAACACACGCCTAAATCAAAATAAAGTCAGTCATCCGGTTCGCATCATTCTGGATACTCACGCTCGAATCCCCCTGGGTGCTCATGTCCTCGAAGACCTGAGTGAAATAAGGACGATTATTGCAACAACAGCGCTCGCTTCAGATGACCATTTGAAACGACTGAGGGAAAAGGGTGCTGAGATTTTGTTATTGCCGATCAAGGACGACCATGTGGATTTGGAGGCATTGATGACTACCCTCGGAGAACTTGGTATCGACAGTGTTCTGATAGAGGGTGGGAGCAAAGTCAATTATTCGGCTATCGATGCGGGTGTGGTCGATAAAGTCATAGTCTTCATTGCCCCGAAACTCATTGGAGGCGATGAGGCAAAAACACCTGTTGGTGGAGAAGGAAAAAAGTTCATGCGAGATGCTGTAATTCTTAAAAATATGCAGATTCATTTGATTGAAGAAGATATTATGATTGAGGGTTATCTCGAGAAGAGGTGAGAGAATGTTTACAGGGATTATTGAGGAAATTGGAAAAGTAAAGTCCATAGTCAAGTCGGCAAAATCAGCGAGAATCAGCATCAGCGCCAGTAAAGTGCTTGAGGATGTGAAACTGGGTGATAGTATAGCCATAAATGGAGTCTGTTTGACTGTGACGAGTTTTACGAAATCTGAGTTCACAGTGGATGTCATGGCTGAAACCATGAGAAAATCAAATCTTGACCTCTTAAGTGAGGGAAGCCCGGTCAATCTGGAACGGGCACTTCGACTTGGTGATCGACTTGGAGGGCACATGGTCAGTGGCCATGTGGATGGGCTAGGTAGAATTGAAGGCGTCATGAAAGAGGAAAATGCCATTTGGGTGACTATTGGTGCGGAGTCATCACTCCTCAGATATGTGATTCCAAAAGGATCGATTGCAATAGATGGCATCAGCCTTACTGTTGCTTATGTGGACGATTCTTGTTTTAAAGTTTCAGTCATTCCACACACAAAGGATGAAACGACACTTCTAGGAAAACAAATGGGATCCAGAGTAAACCTGGAATGTGACATGGTAGGGAAATATATTGAAAAACTTGTTCTTGGCACGGCTTCACCGACTCAGGATAAAGGAAAGTCCATGGATATGGAATTTCTTTCAAAACATGGATTCGCATAAATAAGGGAGGCAATACAATGAGGAAATTCAACACGATTGAAGAGGCGATTGAAGAGATTAGACTTGGTAAAATCATCGTCGTCGTAGATGATGAAGATAGGGAAAATGAAGGCGATCTGCTCATGGCAGCTGAAAAAGCGACGCCAGAAGCAATTAATTTCATGGCGAAATATGGCAGGGGACTCATATGTATGCCAATCGCAGGAGAAAGGCTAGAGGAACTGAGTATCCCTCATATGGTTGAACGTAATACGGACTCGCATCAGACAGCCTTCACCGTTTCAATTGACGCACTTGAGACCACAACCGGAATCTCAGCACATGAAAGAGCACAGACCATTCTCAAAGTCATGGATCCAAATGCCAGAGCACTGGATTTCAAGAGACCCGGCCATGTTTTTCCGCTTAAATCACAAAAGGGTGGAGTTTTAAAACGTGCTGGACATACCGAAGCTGCTGTTGATCTTGCCACGATGGCGGGACTCTCACCGGCTGGAGTCATCTGTGAAATCATGAGTGATGACGGATCGATGGCGAGAGTGCCAGAGCTTATGAAGTATGTTGAAGAGCACGGCCTTAAAATCATCACTATTGCAGATTTGATAGCCTACAGAAGACGTACTGAAATATTGGTTGAGAAGGAAGCTGAAGCGAAATTACCTACCAAATATGGAGACTTCAAAATGGTCGGTTATGTGAATAAGCTTAACGGAGAGCATCATGTCGCACTCGTAAAGGGCGATGTGTCAAGTGAGGAACCTATACTTGTGAGAGTACACTCTGAATGCCTCACAGGAGATGCTTTTGGATCCCTCAGATGCGATTGTGGAGAACAATACGCCGCTGCGATGACGCGCATTGAAGAAGAAGGCAGAGGGGTGCTGCTTTATATGAGACAGGAAGGCAGAGGCATTGGTCTTATCAATAAAATCAAGGCATATGCCCTTCAAGATCAGGGGATGGACACCGTTGAAGCCAACGTGGCACTTGGATTCCCTGAGGATATGAGAGAATATGGCATTGGAGCACAGATTCTTGCGGATCTTGGTGTGAAAAATGTAAGACTGATGACGAATAATCCGAAAAAAATCAGAGGATTATCCGGATATGGTATAGAAATTGTGGATCGAGTTGATATTCAAATGAACCACAATGAGAAAAACGAGTTCTATTTGAAGACGAAAGCAAAAAAAATGGGTCATATTATGGAAATTGAGGAGGATAAGTAAATGAAAATTTATGAAGGTAATTTGATTGCAGAAGGTTTGAAATTTGGTATAGTCGTTGGAAGGTTCAATGAATTCATTGGAGGAAAGCTCCTTAGTGGTGCTATTGATGGACTGAAAAGACATGGTGTGGAAGAAGCCAACATTGAAATCTCTTGGGTGCCTGGAGCTTTTGAAATTCCGCTGGTCGCTAAAAAGATGGCAGCTACTAAAAACTATGATGGTGTTATTTGTCTTGGTGCGGTCATTAGAGGATCCACTCCTCATTTTGACTATGTCTCAAGTGAAGTGACCAAAGGTGTTGCTCATGTGTCTCTGGATACCGAAATTCCCGTGATATTTGGAGTTCTCACAACGGATACTATTGAGCAAGCCATTGAAAGAGCGGGAACAAAAGCAGGAAACAAAGGATATGATGCTGCAGTGACAGCCATTGAAATGGCGAATTTGCTCAAACAATTTTAAGGTAGGGAAATTATAATGTCTAAACTTAAGAACGTAAAAACTGTCTTTTTGGATTATGATGGCACACTCCATAACAGTATAGGAATTTATGGACCTGCGTTTAGAAAAGCTTACGATTACTTGATCCATAAAGGGCTCGCTCCAGAAAGAGTATGGCAGGATCATGAAATCACCAAATGGTTGGGATACAGTCCTAAAGAAATGTGGGAGTCTTTCATGCCACAACTGATTGAAAGTGAAAGAGTTACAGCCAGTCAAATTATAAGTGATACAATGCACTCGCTAATAGAATCAGGCGAACCAATCCTTTATAAGGGTGCGCTGGAGACTCTTGATTATTTGAAAAGCAAAGGCTACAAATTGGTTTTTATAAGCAATTGCCGAGAACAATATATGATTAGCCATGCCAAAAAATTCAATCTGGAGCGCTATTTTGACACAATGATTTGTTCTGAACTGTATGATTATGAACCCAAGTATGAGATCGTTAGAAAAATCAGATCGCAATTTCCTGAAGAGATGGTCATTGTAGGAGATCGTTTTCAGGATATGGAAGCGGGATATGAAAATGGTATCCATACGGTGGGATGTGAATATGGATTTGGTTCAAAAGATGAACTTGCTGATGCTGAGTTTATAATCAGAGCCATTGATGAACTCAAATTCATACTTTAACTCTCGAAATTTAAGTTTAGTTTAATGAAATCTTAAGGCCTATGTGGTATAACATTCGTATAGAACAAGTATACGGAGGTTGTATTATGTGGGTCTTCTTTTTAATGGCGGGAACGTTTTTGTTGATCGGGATTTTAGTCCATGCACTTAAGATGGATTTCCTGATTTCGGGTTACAACACTATGAGCAATGAACAAAAGGAAAAAGTGGAAATCGGGAAAGTTGGAAAAGCAGTAGGTTTATATGGTTATATCAATGCTCTTGTATTTGCAATCTTGGGAATTTTGAGCTACTTGAATGTGAATGTTCAAATAACATATGGTCTTATCTTTATGGCAATATCCACAGCTTATCTGATCAAGTATTTGAGACGATTTGATCATAATGAGAAATCAGCGAAATCTACAAAGTACTCATCCTTTGTAACGATTGCAGTGATTGGAGTGGTGGCGATCATGATGTTGATCTCATCCAGACCAGTTGGCGCTGAGATTGGTGAGGAAGGGCTTACAATCAAGGGGATGTACGGGGACACTTATTCATGGTCTGAAATAGAGAATTTACAATTGCTTGAGCAAATGCCTGAAGTTGGGATGAGAACAAATGGAGCGGCAATAGGTAACCGCTTGACAGGACATTTCAATTTGAAGGATTCAGGATCTGCCAAACTTTTTGTTGATACATCAAAACCTCCTTTCTTATATTTCGAGGCAAATGGAAAAAGCATTATTTGGAATGGAAAAGATTCTACTGAGACACAGACGATATATGAGGAAATACTAAGAAAGCAAGACAAATGATTGACTATCGCACTAGTTAGTGATATAATGTTTATATGAAGATAAAAACTAGTTATGGGGAAAAGAACGACATTAACTTAAAATTGGTGATTGCATTATCGAGAACACATCTGTCTTTTGGTAGGGGACTTCAGATATTCCTTAATGAATATGGATTGACGCCCGCACAGTTTGGTGTCCTTGAAGCTCTATATCATCTTGGAGAGATGAGGATCTGTGAACTTATTGATAAGACACTGTCCACTAGTGGCAACATGACTGTAGTCATTAGGAATCTCGAAAAAGAAGGTTTGATTGAACGCAAAACAAACCCTGTTGACAAGCGCGCATTCAATATTGTTCTCACACCGGAAGGTGAGGCAAAGATCAAGGTTGCGTTTGAGGCTCATCTGGTTTTGATCAATCAATTTTTCAATAATTTGGATCGGGAAGAAAAACTCGAACTCCAAAAGTTGCTCAAAAAAGCCAATGGCTTATAATGTGATGTCTCAAGCGGTTCGAAAACATAAGTTTTTGAACCGCTTTTTATGGTTGAAAAATGGTGATAAGTGTATAAATATAGTAAAATGGAACAGAGCGGGTGCTGTGGAGGGGTTATGAGCTATAACGATGAAAGTGTCATAGAAGCAATGACTCAGGAAATTGAAAATTTACGTGATGAAACATCAAAGCTCAAGAGAGAAGCGATAGAGGCTAAAGAGCATTTTGAAACCATCTTTAAGATGATTCCAGACCCTACTTTGATTACAACTTTTGAGGATTTCAGAATAATGGATTTCAATCAGGCGTTTACTGATGCCTCCGGATATGGGCATGAGGATCTAGAACAGGACGATGATAATGCGCGGTATTTGTTCAACAATGATCCGGAAGTGAGACGGTTTGTGAAACTAAAATTGGATCAAGAGGGATATTTTAGAAATGTTGAAGCCAAATTCATTTCAAAAAATGGCAATGTTGTTGATGGACTCGTCTCGTCCAATTTGTATTACATCAAAGGTGTACCATATGTGATTCACGTCGTTCGGGATATCACTGAAAAGGTACTCACTGAAAAACACCTCAGGGAAAGTGAAAGCAGACTGAATTTGATTATCGAGAAATCGCCTATCGGGATTTTTAGTTATTCAGTGGAAGGTATTGTAAATAAGGCAAACACCAGATTTTCTGAAATCATTGGTGCCCCAAAGAAAGCGATACTTGGATTTGATGTTTTCAAGATCAACAACGAGAAAATGAGGGAGGCCATTTCGAGAACTCTTAGTGGCGAATCCGCCAATTATGAAGATTACTATACATCCACTTTGACTGGAAAAAGTGTGTTTGTACGCGCTTCATATGTTCCACTGGTCAATGAGGAAGGCAATCTGGTCGGAGGTCTTGGAATCGTCGAGGACTTTTCAGATCGAAAGAGGCTGGAAGAAGAAATTCTTAAATTATCCGTCACTGATAAATTGACACAAATCTATAATCGCATGAAGCTTGATGAAGTGCTGGATCAAGAAGTGATCCGGGCAAAGAGAACCAATCAAACATTCAGTGCGATTTTGATGGATATTGATCATTTCAAGAGTGTCAATGACAACTTCGGTCATCAGATGGGGGATGTCGTGTTGATTGAAGTCGCAAGCCTTCTCAAGACGGAGGTACGAGCTGCGGATGTTGTTGGAAGATGGGGAGGAGAAGAATTTCTGATTATTGCTGCCCAATCGAATAGAGAGGGTGGGGTCAAGCTAGCGGAGAAGCTTAGAATACTAATAGAAAATCATGAATTCTCTTGTCCGCACAAAATCACATGTAGTTTCGGTGTGGCGACATATCAAGAAGGATGCACACCATCGACATTGGTTTCAAGAGCTGACGAGGCACTTTATATAGCCAAGCGGAACGGTAGAAATAGAGTGATATACAGATAAACAGGGGGATGAATTGATGATTGATGAAGAAAGAGTGGAGCGACTAAAGATTTATGTCAATGGGCTGATGAATGGTGAAGATGGTAAATCGCTCTACGACACTTATAAGGAAGATATTGAAAATGTCATTCCTCAAGAAGCATTTGAAATATTTTACAGTTTAATTCAAAGCGGTACTACGCCATCAGAAATTTTGGTTTTTCTGGACAAAGTGATCAATGTCTTTTACAAATCACTTATGGAATATTCAAAACCGATTCCACAGACTAATTTGTTTCTTAAGACGCTCGAGCATGAAAATGACGCACTTGTCCTAAAAGTGGAGACCATCAAAGAAGCTATTAGGCAAACCAATCTCAAGGAAAAGAAAAAATTGCTCTGGACATTGCTGGTCGAGCTTGAGACGTTCAATGCCCATTATCTAAAAAAAGAGAATATTCTGTTCCCATATATGGAAAAAAGCAGAGAGAGTTTTGAAGGGGTATCCATCATGTGGGCACTTCATGATCTGATCAGAAATAACATCAAAGATTCTATCGCAGTGACCGAGAATCCTATGACCACTGAAAAACAAGTGGACGCATCAGTTGCTATTTTGATATTTTCTATATTGGGGATGGTAAAAAAAGAAAAATTGATACTTTTTCCATCTGCAGTTGAAACCATCGATCAGGAAGATTGGATCAAGATGCATTTTCAAAGTTTTGATTATGACTTCCCGTTTATTGAAAAGCCGGAGAAGGGAGAATATACATTCCATTCTGAAACAGGTGAGTTGTCGCTGGACCAGGTGCTGATGATTTTCAATACACTTCCAGTGGATATGACTTTTGTTGATGAGAACAATAAAGTCAGATTTTTCTCGAGACCAAAGGATAGAATTTTTCCGAGATCAGCTGCCATAATCGGTAGGGATGTAAAAAACTGCCACCCGCCGGAGAGCGTGCATGTGGTCGAAGAAATCATAGAAGGATTCAGATCGGGCGAAAGAGAGTCTGCCCAGTTCTGGATTGACATCAAAGGAAAAAAACTGTTGATACAATATTTTGCACTCAGAGACTCAAACGGAAGGTATCAAGGAACCCTGGAAGTCAGTCAGGACATCACGGAAATTCAAAAGATTGAAGGTCAAAAAAGATTGCTTGAGTGGGAGTCAAATAAATAATGAGGAGTTAATGAATGATTAATTTAAACGATTTGGAACAAGTAAAAAAATCCATTCAGGAAGATGATTTGGTGGTCATGCTATTTAGTGACCTTGGCTGCAATGTCTGTTTGGCCATCACCCCGGACTTGGATGAAATGGCACAGCGTTATCCGCTGGCAAAATTTATGACAGCTGATGTCGAAGTGATCAAGGCATTGGTTGGAGAGCACTTGATATTTGTTTATCCAACTATTGTTGTTTTCGCTCAAGGTAAGGAAACAAAACGTTTCGAGAGGGTTTTCTCTATGGATGACATAGAGGCGACCATAGATCGATACTATCACATGATCTTCTAATGGATTTGCATCACACTGGATTTTATGTTAATATATTTTGGTGCGAAAAAATCGGCACAAAAATTTAGTGTGAATTAGATATCTGGAGTAACATGGATTGCGAGCTTGGGTACGTGTATTGATGTGGACCTGTGTAAGTCTTCCCGATATGAAGAATATTGTGAAAGGGTATTGAAAAACATATTTAAAGAACTGGGGTCTGTGTAGGTCTTATTGGGCATGCACCATACTATCCACGATGGTATGACGTGAGGCGATTCGTCGAAACTTAGGCACTCTAACTCTTTGCTTGATGCAAAGAGTTGGAGTGCCTTTTTATTATATAAAGAGAGAGGAGAATTTGAAATTAATGAGTGATAGAATTCGTAACACAGCGGAGGAAAAATTGTTCAAACGCAATTTCAAGAAGTTTGGACTAGATATGAACCCCGTTGTTTCCATTGGTGCGGGACTGATTATATTGATATTTTCGGTTTATGCATTTGTGGATTTGGAGCGTGCCAATACTTTGTTCAACAAAGTGAACGCTTCCATATCCTCAAACTTTGATTGGCTGTTTATTTTAGGGACCAATTTTTTTATTCTTGTGAGCTTGATTATGGCGTTTTCTAAGCTGGGCCATGTAAGAATAGGAGGCGTCGATGCCGAACCGGAGTTCAGTAATTTCTCATGGTATTCCATGTTGATGTCCGCAGGGATGGGAATTGGTCTCATGTTTTGGTCGGTTGGAGAACCTCTATACCACATGGCGACAACACCACCGATTTTTGCAGGGGCAACATCTGATGCTCAAGCAATGGCAACAACATTTTTTCACTGGGGCCTTCACCCCTGGGGAATATATGCGCTGATCTCATTGGCACTTGCTTTTTTTGCCTACAACAAGAAATTGCCACTTTCACTAAGATCTGTCTTTTATCCTTTGCTAAAAGATAAAATCTTTGGATTTTGGGGAGATATGATCGATATACTTGCAGTTGTTGCATGTCTTTTCGGACTGGCAACTTCGCTTGGACTCGGTGTCCAACAGATCAACAG
>JAWSUW010000122.1:0-5505 GCA_033549245.1 Bacillota bacterium
AACCATTCTATTCAATCTGAACGGATTTTTTCGATTATCAAGTACATTCAAAGCCATTTACCTGATCCCAATTTATCAGTACAGATGATTGCCGAACACTTTTATTTGAATCCACAGTATTTTTCACGCTATTTTAAGTTGGAAGTTGGCATCACAGTCAAAAGGTTTATTGAGAATCTAAGATTGACAAGATCGATTCATACTCTCAAATTAACAGACGAGACTGTTCTTGAAGTCGCAACAAAATTTGGATTTCCAGATGCCAAAAGTTATTTCAGAGTCTTTAAAGCCCATATGGGAATAACGCCAAATGCTTATCGGAAGATAAATCATATAAAAGCGGAAAAAAATACCCGTCAGGATTATTTTTCAATTAATACGACAGATTCATTAAAGACACTTTTTGAATATTTGGAAGAAGTGCACACACGTCCACTTGAACGAGTTCCAGAAACAGAGCTTCAACTAAGTGAAGCACGGAAAATAACAATCGAATACAATAATACTGAAAGCAATATGAAAGGGGCAACATTTTTGAAGCCTTGGAACAGACTGATGACATTTGGGTATGCAGCCCATGGGCTAGAGAAGGAAGTTCAAGACGTATTGAAACAGGTGCATGATGAGTTAGGGGTTCAATATGTAAGGTTTCATGGAATATTCTCAGATGAGATGTTAAGTGTCCATACGGATCAAAATGGTAAAATAAGATACGATTACAAAACCATTGATTCATTGCTCGACCAAATGATTGGTATTGGAGTACGTCCGTTCATGGAAGTAGGGTTTATGCCCAAGCATCTGGTGACTGGTGACTTCAAATTTTTCAAGTGGGGTGCAAGAATAGGGAAACCGTTAAACCTGGACGATTGGACCACTTTTATTCAAGAATTTATGGAGCACTTGATTGATCGTTATGGAATGGAAGAAGTGACTTCCTGGTATTTTGAGTTTTGGAATGAACCGGATATCCAAGGTATATTTTGGATAGATGACCTGGAAGATTTTTTTGAGCTTTTTAAAGCGACCTATTATGTGATGAAGAAAATATCGGCTGATCTCAAAGTTGGCGGCTTCGGAAATATGAGCTTTACAATCCATAATGAGTGGCTGGATCAAATGGCTATCTATCTAAAAAAGAATCAGATTCAATTGGATTTTTTCTCCTTTCACACATACCCTGTAGAAATAAGAGGTGGACTTGATTTTCAGATTGATCAGAACATTTCAGATTTTTTAAATGGGAATGGGAGTGAACAAATTATCAATAAAATTTCCTTGGGAGATTCCAATTTGACCGGAGAGTTAATTGATAGAACCATTGAAAGGATTGAGTCCCTTGGGGTACTTGTTAAATCCGAATATTGGATAACTGAGTTCAACAGTTCGACTTTACCCAATGACTTGGTCCATGACACATGTTTTATGACTGCTTTTTTGGTCAAAAATTTCCTGGAAAGTCGAAATAAAGTCAGTGGAATTGGTTTTTGGACACTCACAGATCATTATGATGAGCTGGAAATTGATAAATCCCAGTATTATGGTGGGTTTGGTCTATTCGCAAGAGGTGGGATTGCAAAAGCAGCCTACAACAGCTATTGGCTTTTATCTAAAGTTCATGGGAAGGTAGTTGGTGAAGGACCGGGATATATTGTGACAATATCAGATGATAAGTATTTTATACTGATTTACCATTATGTTCATTACAACCGACTTTACCAGAACATGGATGTATCTCAAATGGATGCTCTCAATAGATACAAGGTATTTGACTGTCATGAAAAACTTAAATTCAACATAAAAATAGAGGGTCTGAAAGGCAGTTTTCAGGAAGAAATCTTTACCGTAAACCGCAAGCAAGGGTCCAGTTTTGATGCCTGGACTGAAATGGGAGCACCTGAAGACTTGTCCAAAGAAGCGGTTACTCATCTTAAAAGCAAGGCGTTTCCCGGAGTCAGGATGAAAAAAATCAGGCTCCACGGTAACTATCTAAACGATATATCGCTTGACCCTCATGAAGTACAAGTGATTGTAATTGAACCTCATAATGAAAATTTCGAGCTATAGGACCTGTGGGCCTTATAGCTTTTGTTTTATATATCATTATTTGGAATAAAAATCATCGAATAATGGAATGATAGGGAAAGTGAAAACAGCTAGAATATAATTAAGCAAAGGAATAGAATCATTTCCTTAAAATGACTTTTATAAGGGGGCTATATGAAGTTAAAGACATTTATCATTATTACAATTGTTTTTGTAGTACTTTTGGGTGTGTTGGGTTTTGGTAGCATTGATTATGACATTTCTCGAAACAGTATCAATCGGGAGTCCATTTGGGCAGAGTTTTTCAATATGTTTGGAGAGTTGCCATTTACAGGTGGACTTCTTGTTTTTACTGCCATACTTGTTGGTAGTCGAAATAGAAATCGCAAATGGTCTTCATGGATAGGTTCCATTATCGGGTATCCGTCGATGCTTTTGTTTTCATTTTTAGTTGTTGTAATGCCTTTTAGGTACTATTACGAATTTGATGGCGGAATACCTGGTGAACAATTTACAATAATTGTTTTTTTAGCGCTTTTGCTGTTTTTAAGTGTCCTCATAAGTTTAAAAAAACTTGGACAAGAAAGGCTGAGACGGTATCGAAAAGCTGCAATTGTATTAGGTGTCCTTATTTTTGCTGAAGTTATTCTGGTCAATGTTCTTAAAATTATTTGGGCACGTCCAAGAATGAGAAGTATAGAAACCTTTGATCAATTCAGATATTGGTGGCAGATTAACGGTCCTATGAACAGTGAAGAATTTAAATCGTTTCCATCGGGGCATACAGCCAATGCCTTTGTCATGCTGGCTGCTTTGTCCTTTATTCCAAATAGTCTTGAGAAAAAGAAGCTGTATTTCACACTCTTTGCCCTTGTTTTTGGTGGGTTTACTGCAATGAGCCGAGTGGTTCTTGGAGCACATTTTTTATCTGATGTCGCATTTTCAGGATATTTTGTTATTTTACTTTATTTTGTTTTGGATTCCTTGATTCGAAAAAGGGAGGATTAAATGCATAAAAACCTGAAATATGGAGACTTGATTTCCAAAATGACACTTGAAGAAAAAACTTCCCTTCTTTCCGGGGCGAATTTTTGGAATACAAAGGCCATTGATAGGCTTGGAATTCCATCCATTATGATGACAGATGGACCGCACGGGTTAAGGAAGCAAGGTGGAAAAGCGGATCATTTGGGCCTCAACAAGAGTGTCCCGGCAACTTGCTTTCCAACTGCTGCATGTTTGGCCAACAGCTGGGATCTGGAACTGATGAAAAGGGTGGGAACCAGTATTGCAGAAGAAGCCAAATACGAAGGTATATCAGCAGTATTGGGACCGGGACTTAATATAAAGAGAAATCCACTGTGTGGAAGGAACTTTGAGTATTTTTCAGAAGACCCTTATTTGGCTGGGAAAATGGCAGGTGCACTTACAACCGGTATTCAAAGTACAGGCGTTTCAGCATGCCTTAAGCATTTTGCTGTGAATTCACAAGAACATTTGAGAATGACCATAGATGAAGTCGTCGATGAGCGGACATTGAGAGAATTGTATTTGGAAGGGTTTAGAATTGCTGTTGAAGAAGCAAATCCAGACATGATAATGACCTCATACAACCGTGTGAATGGGACTTACGCAAATGAGAATCGACCTCTACTGACGGATATACTGATGGTGGAGTGGAAGTTCAATGGAGTAGTCGTATCAGATTGGGGTGGCAATAACGATAGAGTTGAAGCCTTAATAGCTGGTAGCCATCTGGAAATGCCAGCCTCTGGAGGAATTAATGATCAGAAAGTCGCAATGGCAGTCCAGGATGGAATCTTAGATGAAAACCTTTTGGATCTTCGTGTGGATCATCTATTGAACCTGGTTTTCAAAAAAATCCTACCACCTGAATCAGTGGACTATAAAGCCCATCATAATATGGCTGTGGATGCGGCTGCCAACTCTATGGTCCTGCTTAAAAACGAAGGACAGATTCTCCCGCTGAAACCTGACAAGACCATCGGGATAATAGGTGCTTTTGCCAAAATTCCCAGGTATCAAGGGGCAGGTAGTTCATTAATTGAACCAACTGAGATTTCCAATGTTTTGCAGTCTATCAAGCAATCAAACTTAAAAATATCTGGTTATGCCCCTGGATTTAAACGGTTTGGCGGAAGTTCAAACAAGCTTAAAAAACAAGCTGTTGAATTGGCTAAGAAGAGTGAAATTGTTCTTCTATTTGTTGGACTTGATGAAGCTAGCGAGGCTGAAGGCGTAGACAGGAATCACATGCGATTGAACGAAAATCAGTTGGAGATTATCCGGGCAATTAGAGAAGTCAATTCGGAAATAGTGGTTGTTTTATCCGGAGGCGCACCAATTGAACTGCCGTTTGAACCGGAGGTCAAGGGGATTTTGCTAATGTCTTTGGCCGGACAAGGAAGTGGAGAAGCAGTTGTAAAGATTCTTATCGGTGAAGTGAATCCGTCCGGGAAGTTGGCTGAGACATATCCTGTGACTCAAGCAGATGTTTTGTCATCCAATTATTACCCGGGTCTTGAACGGGCTGCTTTGCATAAAGAAGGACTTTACGTCGGATACAGGTATTTTGAAACAGTTAATAAACCAGTACGCTTTCCATTTGGTTTCGGGCTTTCATACACAAGTTTTATGTATTCAGATTTTGTGATCAAGGACAAAGTGGTTCAGTTCAAACTAACGAATACAGGAGCGAAATTTGGAAAAGAAATAGTCCAACTTTATGTGAAACCTTTTGAGTCAAAGGTTCACCGCCCTAAAATAGAGCTCAAACGATTTGATAAAATTTCCCTACAACCAGGAGAATCAAAACTTGTGAGCTTTATTCTTGATGACAGATGTTTCGAAATTTACAGTGTTGCAGCTGGCAGGTGGGGAATTCCGGGAGGAAAATATGACATTTGCATAGGAAGTTCCATCCAGTCCCTGCCGCTTAAGTGGACTGTCGAGATGGAAGGAAATTTATCAATATCAGAGCTGGAAAGAGATGATGTAAATGCTTATAGGAATCTATCGGTAGAAAGCATTACAGATTCAGCATTTGAACAACTTTTGGGACGTCCTCTACCGCCACTTGAATGGGATAAACATGCACCTTTGGATCTGGATGACGTCATTATCCAGGCTCAACACAAAGGACTCCTTAGTAGAATACTGGTCAAATCCCTGATGGGACTTCAAAAGAGCTTGATGTTTTTTGGCAAACCGCTGATTGCCAATAATATATATTTTATTTTAAATATGCCATTTAGGTCGCTTTCAAGATTTTCACAAGGAAGGTTGAGAGAAGAAAGCGTTTCAAAATGGATTAGAAGATTGTGAGGAATAACGTATGGGAAATTTGAAAAGAAAAGATATAAAAAAACAAGTCAAAGAAGAATTTTTGATTTATAAGGAAAATAAAAAGAAAAGAAGGCAAGAACTATCTAATATGTC
>JAWSUW010000122.1:5515-11511 GCA_033549245.1 Bacillota bacterium
CTACTGACAAGAGAAGCACTGAAATAAAAAATGACAAAGTTCAAGCGAAAAATGACAAAATCAACAGAAAAAATTATATTAAGACTTTAAAAGGCTCTGAGAAAAGACAAGAAAAATATAAAGACAAATATTTTAAGAAATTAAGAAGAAGACCTATTAAATACTCTGCATGGGGGACAGTAACTGTCCTTATCCTAGTCGGACTATTATTAGCTGCGCCACTTATTGGCGATGTTGTCAATTTATTTTCATTGGCTAAAGGTATCGATACATCAACGCCTGAAGGTATTGCTGCAATAGAGGCTGGTGAATTACTTGCAAAAGACATTACAGATGAAGGGATCATCCTTTTAAAGAATACAGATGATTTATTACCTCTAATGGATAAGACCGTTAACATTTTTGGTACACAAGCTCATGCAATGCGATTGTCAGGTGGTGGTTCAGGAGCTGCTGATACATCAAGAGCCATTAACTTTTTTGATGCACTTAAAAATGCAGGTGTTGAGTATAATGAAGCATTAGTTGAATTGACAGCTTCTGTTGCTGAGGAAGGTTCAGCGGAGGCAAATGAATCAGGAGAAGTAAAAGGACATAGTGGTCTTGGAGCTGTTCTTATGGCGATGTTTATGCCGCCAACTAATGATGAAGCCCCAATTGATTATCTGACAGATGATGTAATATCCGATGCTAAAGCGTTTTCTAGTAATGCACTTATCGTTTTAACAAGTGACAGTGTGGAAGCAAGTGATGCTGAACCAGATCAGCTTACAGTAAAAGGCAATAAACTTGACTTAATTGAAAAAGTAGCGACTGAGTTTGAAAATGTCATTATTATTGTTAATGCTGGTAATGCTTTGGAACTTGGTTTTATCAATGATTACCCATCGATTAAATCCGTGCTTTATGTAGGAACACCAGGAGCTACTGGTCCTACATCTTTAGCAGAAATTATTGTAGGTTCAATCAATCCATCAGGTAGACTTACTGATACGATTTTGACAGATAACGCTTCAGCACCAGCATATGAGAACTTTGGTGATTGGAAGTATGATAATATCGTAAAAGACAATGGTGCATCATTTGCCACAATGGAATATGAAGAAGGGATCTATGTTGGTTATAGATATTTTGAAACGAGATATCAAGATGACGAAAAAGCCTACAAAGACTTGGTTGTTTATCCATTTGGCTATGGCTTAAGTTATACTGATTTTGAATGGGAAGTTATTGATCATAACTTTGATAATGAACAAATGCAAGTAACAGTTAAGGTTACTAATACTGGCGATATGGCTGGTAAAGATGTCGTACAGATTTATTTTGAACCACCATACTATGAAGGTGGTATTGAAAAATCGGCTATTGAATTAATAGATTATGCAAAAACTAATAATCTAGAACCTGGTCAATCTCAACTCCTTACTTTGGCATTCTCAACTAGAAGTATGGCGTCTTGGGATATGGAAGAGGAAGAAGCCTATGTGCTCGATGAAGGTTTTTATCAGATAAATATTTCAAGAAATGTACATGATACAGTAGAAAGCTTAGCTTTTATGCTTGAAGAAAAAATCGTATATACAACTGCTAAAACAGGACAAGAGTATAAGAATTACTTCGATTATGCTAATGGTGGCTTAACTTACTTATCAAGAAGTGATTGGGAAGGAACCTATCCGACATCTGAAGATATCAACACACATGCAGATGATGAATTATACAATACCTTTGATGCTTATTGGCATCCTGAACGTAATGAGATGCCAGGTGAAATGCCAAGATTAGACGCGGATAACGGTATTATGTTGACAGAGCTTAAGGGATTAGACTTTGATGATTCAATGTGGTCAGACTATATGGACCAGTTTACCTATGAGGAGCTTAGAGATTTCTATTCGACAGGTGGATGGCAAACAATGGCTATTGAACGTTTAGGATTACCGAAAGGTATTTTGCTGGATGGACCAGCTGGTATTAACTATTTCTTTGGTGATATGACATCAGCAGCTTATCCTGCAGCACTTATATTAGCATCCACATGGAATGATGATCTAGTATTTGAAATGGGTGTATCTCTTGGTACAGAGGCGAGAGCATATGGTGTACACGCTTTATATGCACCTGCTATGAATATTCATAGAACAGCATATGGTGGACGTAACTTTGAGTATTATTCAGAAGATCCACTTATTTCAGGTAGAGTGGGTGCTGCAATTATTAAAGGTATACAGTCACAAGATGTAGCGGTTACAATGAAGCATTTCATTGCTAACGATCAAGAGATTAATGCTCGTTCTGGTCTGTTTACATGGATGAATGAGCAAGCACTAAGAGAAATTTATCTAGAACCTTTTGCAATTGCTCTAGAAGAAAATGATGTATCTGGCGTAATGTCATCATTTATTCACTTAGGTCATAAGTGGTCAGGTGCCAACACTGAATTACTTAATAATGTACTTCGTGGAGAACTTGGTTTTACAGGATTTGTTGTGACTGATGCTGTACAAGGTGGATTTATGAAACCAAACCTTTCTCTTAGAGGAGGTAGTGATCTTATGCTTGCTCCAATACCGACTTCAACAGCAAAAATAGTTGATGATTCTTATGATCAGGATCCAGTAGGTACTGTAACTGGCCTTAAAGATAGAGTTCATACGACCTTACACACTATGCTTAACAAAACAAGATTTGCAGATTAGGCGTACCGGTACGGCGGAAACGGCGGTAAAATTTTAAAGTGTTTAGTATTTTCAGTCCCAGATTGAGATTCACACAAAAGTGATTATCCTATGGTATAATATATAAGAAATCAAACGAACCTGTTACAAATAAATTATACGAGGAGATCAACTATGAAATATTCGATGTTACACACTTGTTTGCGCGTTATGGACCTTGAAAAATCTTTAGCGTTTTATAAAAACGCCCTTGGGTTTAGAGAAACAAAGCGCAGAGATTTTCCAGAACATGAATTTACGCTGGTTTTTCTGACGGATGAATCTGGGCATTATGAAATTGAACTTACTTATAATTACAATCCAGAAAAGCCATATGTTATCGGCAATGGCTTCAGTCACCTAGCGGTAGGCACATCTGATTTAGAGGCATCGCACAAAAACCACGAGCTAATGGGGTATAAGGTCAGCAAACTGATGGGCCTTCCTGGAGAAGAACCAAGATACTATTTTGTAACAGATCCAGATGGTTATGAAGTTGAAGTTATTAGAAGAGCTTAAATGTGGTGACCAGCCCAATATCCAGGCCATTATTTATCACTGAATGGACACAGAATGCCATAGGCATTCCTTTAACCAAAACAGGGGGAATTTTGAAACCTGATCAAAGTAAAACCCCACTGCCATGCAGCGGGGTTTACTTTTCACTACAAATCATCAGTACCAAAGGTATCCCATCCACTATGGATAAGCCGTTGCAATAACGCATAGAAGTGCAGGAATTAGGGGGTCAAGCTTGATTATTTGGTTTGTGAATCTGGGAATGTTGTAGGGTTAGAAAGTGTCATGAGGTCAACTGTGGAATGAAACGAAGTTGTAAATGTACAGATCGATACCCAGTTAGCGCTTACAGTGGCGGTCGAAAGAGCCGTTCTTTTCCGGATAGAACGGATCAATGCGATGAGGCTAAGAATTGTCGGTTACATAGCAATCGTCTTAGAGCTGCTTCTATTACTATTTTATGATCTGCCTAATCTCGCAAATACAGAGTCTCAGATGGCACTGTCATTGGCTTATTTAGGTGCTCATCTATTTCTACTGATTATTTCCATAGCCGTTGTTATTGCTGGAAGCATGGACAGAGAAACTAGATTTTTTGGCACATCACGATTCGTTGATGGGACTGTATAATAGACGCCGATTTGAGAGTGAAGTTTTTAAGATGATGGAAGGTAGCGATCAACAGAATCATCTTGCCCTTGGGATTATGGACCTTGATGATTTTAAGAAAGTGAATGATTCATTTGGACATGACCGAGCAGATGATGTGCTCACCGGTAGAGTCCGAGTCTCAGGAAACGATTGATCAACTGATTGATAAAATCGAGCAAGAAATCTGGTTTTTGTGATAAAAAAACAACGCATGACTGGGTATACAACAACTATGTAAGCGTGAGACTTTGTTTGTGCTAAATGCAAGTTAAATATGATAAACCTCATTTTCTCTAGTAAGAGACCACTATTTTTATTTGAGAACATTTTTTAGGTTTAGTGCAAAGCGGGGATTTCCATTTTCGCTTAATAAAACGGAATAGTTGGCACTGTTAAATGTTAAGCATTTGACTGTCAATCATTTGGTTGATGATCTCAATGCCGGTTACAAAATGTTTGGGGCGAATAGCTATGCTAAAGCTTCCGTGTCGGATATCGCTAAAGAGGCAGGAATTGCGAAATCAATGGTGTTTCATTATTTCCGGACAAAAAAAGAGTTCTATTTTTTCTTGATGGATCATTGCTTTGTTTTATTCATTGATACGTTTTCAGATCTAAAAGTGATGGAATTAACCGATTTTTTTGAACGAATTGAGGCTTATAGTCGAGCTGAAATGTCTATTTTGAGAAAGTACCCCAATTTGTTCAAATATATAATGCGGTTTTACTACGAAAGGGATCCAGAAGTGCTGGAGGGCATTATGGAAGTGATTACAAAATCTCTTTCTCTCGGGATGACCATGACTCTGGATGGAGTGGACACTACGAAGTTCAAGTCCGATGTGGATCTTGAGCAGTTGGCAAAAATGATCAGATGGATGGGTGAAGGTTTAAGTAATCAGTTTACCGTATTCGATGAATCGGCTTTAGATGTAATTGAGCGTGAAATGACAAGCGCTATGATGGTGCTTAAGTCAAACTTATATAAGGAGGAGTTTTTATGATTGAAGGTTCAACGATGAGAGTACTTGTTATCGGATCATTAATGATATTTATGATTCAATTGTATTAAGGGAGGTTGTTCAAAGATATGGCATTCGAAATGTAGAAATTCTAAGCCGAATTGTAAAATATGTCATTGATAATGTCAGCAACACTTTTTCCGCTAAAAGTATATCTGATTATTTTATAAGCCAAAATAGAAAAGTGGATCTCAACACTATTTATAATTATATTGATGCACTGAAGAGTTCTTTTGTAATCAATAAAGTTAACCGTTATGATATTCATGGGAAGGAAATATTGAAGACCCAAGAAAAATATTACCTTGCTAACCAAGGCATTCAGCATGCAAATTTTGGTTATAAGGATCGAAATATATCAGGTGTTCTTGAAAGTGTTGTTTATAATGAACTGATCATGAGAGGCTACCAAGTTTATGTAGGAAAGATTCAAGATTTGGGTATTGATTTTGTTGCTGAACGAAAAAACGATAAGATATATGTTCAAGGTGTTCGTCATGTATATTTGGGGGATTTTATTACATCGGATTGGGTTTAGAACCATAAACGGCGTTTTTGAAAACATTGTTAGTAATTTAGGATCTATGAAAGGGGATTGTCTATGCTCATAGCAGAACTTAGAGAACTTTTAAAAAAATATAATGAAGATGACTTGCGACGTATAATTTCTGAAATGTATAAAGCCATGCCTAAAAAAATACGTGAAGAAAAGGATATTGATGTGCTCATTCAAGATGTCCACTCGCTCATGAATAATGGCAAGAGAAATGCAATGAAAGATAAACCATTGAACATTGAACGATTAACTTTTGAAATTGAAGAATTTATAGATTATGCTTATATGCAATATTACTTGACACCAAATCAGTTTGTTCATAAAAAAGAGAGACCCAAATGGCGATTCAAAGTAAAAGGCTACATCAAAGAATTACAAGGAATATCAATTGCAACTCAAGAAGGTGAAAAGGCAACGGAATTGTTGCAAAAATTGTATGAAATGTTGAGCTATGCTTGTGGGTATAGCCTCTTTAACTCGGACAATCCTTTTAATTCCGTTGGTATTGGACAAGTAGAACTTTTGGATATT